>CAIXUF010000438.1 GCA_903922535.1 Candidatus Hydrogenedentota bacterium | reverse complement strand
GCACTCGCGACCTTCATGAAGTCCCGTCGGTTGATCTCGTTGCTCATGTTCACGTTCGTCCTTTTAGTCCGAGGTTTTCGGGAATTTGACACACATCAGTCCCGGTTTCATGTTCCATTCCGGCAGACGCTGCGCACAACTCACGCTGTCCAGCCACGGAAAGACAAGTATATTATTATACGGTCTGCGCCGTTTCTCAGTCCAACCGGACCCTGCTGCGCGGGTCGGCCAACCGGGCGTCCCGGCCGATTTCGCTCCGGAGCCGCCAACTAACTCAATGTCTGACAGCGGGTTACACCAAGGCTGTCACACACATCCACCTTCTTTGGACCCGCCAAACGCCGTTTGGTTTCGTTGTTCCTTCCCCGGCATCGTCGGGTGAGGAACGCATCCGGAAGGCTTTGGCCCTAACAAGAAGTTCCTTTCAACTTTAATCGACTTCCCGGTCTTGCGGGGTTTCCCGTTGGCGCAGCCTGCCAATATGTCCAACGTGCAGCCCGGTATGACATTTGCGGCCGGGCTGGCGCGAGGTTGAAGTCATGGACGTTATGGACGATATGGACGAACGGAGTAGGCTTGGCAGACGATGTCTTAATTCTATGTCCATCTCGTCCATCTCGCCCATTGTGTCCATGCCTGCGGCAACATTCTCAGATACCAGCCGCCGTCCGTAGATTCAACCGTTTTGACCCCGCAAGGCTCCACCGGTTCGCTTTTCCCAGTAGCACACGCTGTGCAAGCAAAGGTCAGGCCGGTGGTTTCACCGCCGGTGCACCCGCGTCCGGTGTCGGCGTGGGCGTGTCGGTCTTCGGTTTGTTGTTCCTGCCCCAAGACGGGTCGTAGTCGTGGAACGAGGGCGTCTCGAAGTCGAAGGCATACCACGCAGGGTCTATCTGCACGACCCGGCCCTCGCGCGCCGCCTGCATGGCGGCCAGTGCGGTGAGCGCCGTGGTGTAGCCGACCATCTGGTTGTTGCGCGGCACGCCGCCGTTGCGGATGCAGTCCACAAACGCCTCGAACTGGTACGTGTCGGGCGATTTCAGAACGTTGTCCTTGAGCATCTCGATGCCCTCGGTGACGGCCTTGTCGGTGAACTCGTCCCGCGTGTTCCCGCTGGTGGTCTTCTTGGCGAGTTCCTCGGCGCTGAGTTCTTTCACCGGGGCGCTTTCCGGCGCGCCGTCCCCGGCCGCGCGGCGCTTGGCCTCCTCCCCAGCCTTCTTCTTTGCATTCTCCTCCGCCACGACCCACTGCTCGGGGAAGTAGCGGCACTTCTCCTCGGAGAGTTCCACCGAACCGTAATCGCCCTGGATCAATTCGGTGCAGCCGCGCTTGCCGCAGCTCAGCATGCTGCTGTACAGGAAGCGCACGGTGTAGTTGCGGTTGGCCGAGGTTTCGTCCATGAGCATGGTGCGCGGCTTCATCGCGTGGAAGCCCGGCATGCTGCGCTTGATGTCGTACTCGTACAGCATGCCGATGTTGTCGGCCGCGGTGCGCCCGTCGCGCCAGTAGTCGAGCCCGGCCATGGCCGTCACCCGTGCGGGCACGGCCTTGAGGAACCAGTTGGCCACGTCGGTTTGGTGCGTGGCCAGTTCGGTGAACAAGCCGCCCGAAAGGTCCTCGTAGAGCCGCCAGTTCAGGTGCTTGTCCAAGTCGGTGATGTACTTCTTCTCCTCTTCGTTGAGCGTGTAGTCCCTGGGCACGGGACGGCGCCATTGCTGGTTGCGGTGCCATTGTGCGGTGATGTGGGTGATGCGGCCGAGGAGGGCGCTTTCAAAAGCCATCCACATGCCCAGGTTGTATTTGGGGTTGTAGCGGCGCTGATGCCCCACCTGCACCCAACGCCCTTTCTCGTGGCATTTCGTAATCAGCGCGCGGCCCTCCTCAATGGAGCGCACGAGCGTCTTCTCGCAAAACGCATACTTGCCCGCGTCGAGCGCGGCCATGGAGATTTCCGCGTGCGTGTTGAGCGGCGATGCAATCACCACGGCGTCCACATCGGGATGGGCCAGCACCTCGCGGTAGTCATAACAGGACGCCACCTCGGGCGTGGCCATGGCGGCCTGCTTCTGCTCTTCCGTCGGGTCTGCCCCCGGCGCAAGCACGACCTTCGCGTTTGAGAGCCGTGCCCGCAGCGCGGCCGCCTGCTGATTGGGCCGGTACACATCGGCCACGGCGGCAATCTGGAGGTCGGGGTTGTTTGCCAGGCCGTCGTTCATGTGAAAGGCGCCCTGCCCGCCGACGCCGATGCAGCCGACACGCACCTTACTGTTTTGGGCATAGGAAGAAACGGTTGTCCCCGACGCAATCATAAAACCTGCGGCGGTGCCCGCCGCCTTCAGAAACGTTCTCCGTTCGAGCGTGTTGTCCATGGTGCAATTCTCCGTAAGTTGGTGCGCTGCTCCCGCCGGGCCGCGGGACACAATCCCGCGCCTGTCGCGCGCACTGCCGTCGTCCGCTTCGTCGAATGCAACCGTACGGTGAATTCTCGTGTCGTTTCACGGGCGCGTTATGCGCAGGCATAGCCCACCCGTGATCCAGTTATACTTTTCTTCCGCTGTTTTGCGCGCGGCCCTTTCGGCCGCCGCGCCCCTTGTCATGCCGGCGGGTTCCTCGAAGAAGCCCGCCAGCCATTGCTACTTAATGGACTACGCCGCGGAGAATAGGTTTCAGGAGAATGTAACCTGGATTTGCAGGACGGACAGGATGGGGGAACCGTCACCGCAAGGGAGTGTTTGGCACACCGACCTCTTTGAGGCGTGCAAGAAACGCGGCAGGTTGCCGCGTCTACTTTGCGGGATCGTCCGGGAAGTTGATCTTCACCACTTCCGGCTTGCCGTCGTGATCAACAATCAGGAGCGCGCGACACTCGGGGTGCTTCTTGCAGTACTCCTTCGCGCCGTCAACGCCGAGGATGAAGTATGCCTTCGTGATTGCGTCGCTCTGTATGCCGGTGGGCGCGATGGAGGTGGCGCTGACGATGTTTGTCTCGGCGGGCATGCCGGTGCGCGGATCAAAGATGTGCCCGTATTTCTTGCCGTTCATCTCGATGAACTTCTCGCTGTTGGACGACGTGGAGAGCGCCTCGTCATGGATGACGACCTTGGCCAGGGGCGGCCGGACGACGTCGCCGCCGACATAGGGATCGCGGATGTCGATGGTCCATCCGCCGCCCTGGGGCGGCTTGCCCCAGACGATGATGCTGCTGGTGCCGCCGCTGATGCGCCCGCTGCGGATGCCCTTCTCCTGGAGGATTCCCGCCGCGCGGTCCACCGCCAGCCCCTTGCCGATGCCGCCAAAATCTACGCGCATGCCGGGCCGCGCAAACTTCACCGAATGATCGGCCTTGTTCAGTTCCACGCGATTCATGCCGACCAGTTCCATGGACTGTTTGATTTCCTCCGGCGAAGGCAGCCCGCCCTTCTTGCCGTAGAAGCCCCAGAGTTTCAACAGCGGCCCCACGGTCACATCGAAGACGCCGCCTGTATCCTCCCAGTACTTCTTGGAAGTGACCATGAGCGCGTACAGTTCAGGAGGAACGACCACGGGTTTGTCGCCCGCGTCGCGGTTCATGTTCGCGGTGGGGCTGCCGTCAATCCAGTTGCTGATAGTTTGTTCCAGCGCGTCAACCGCGTCAAAGGCCTCCTGCGCGCACTCGCGCATGTACTGCGGCTCCATGCCCTCGTCGCCGAAGAGCAGGAAGTCGAACTCGGCCGTCATTGCCGTATGCGACAGGTGCACGGAAGGCGGTGAAGCCGAAACCTGGTTTTCAGCAAGAGACTGATCAAAAGGACACAGCACTGTCGCCCAGACCGTAAGGACAGCCACGAAAATCTGTTTTAGCGTCATGTTCTTATCGCCATCTGTATTAACTGTTGCACTAATTTGGACCGCATGTGTGATGTCTAGGTTGCCCTTGCGCCCGGTGTGATTGCCCGGAAGAGTTCAAAGAGGGACCTATTCCTTTAGGAAATCTTCAGGGGTGATGTCCGCCCCGCGCAACACCGCGCGAAGCGTTCCCTCCGGCATGTCTCCGGGATGATGGGGAAGCGTAACTTTTCGTCCCGTGGCTGGTTGGCGCCAGACTTCATGGCTTCCAGGACCGGGTCTGTCAAACAAGAAACCAAACATGCGCAGTTTTCGCGCCACGTCAACATACTTAAACCCCGAAAGCCGGCCCATCAGGGCATCCCGACAGGGATGAGCAACTCCACAGACGAGGCCTCAGGCACCAGCGCAACCAAAGCCGCGGGCACCGGGTCCCCGTGCTCCAAACAGGACTCGGCAATCTTGCGGGCAAGTCCCTGCGCTATTTCAGCGGTCTCCGTGAGGCTTCTTCCCTGGGCAACCAATCCCGGCACGTCGGGACTGGTCGCAACGTACCCGCCCTCCTCAAGCTGCTCAACGTGCAGTTGAATCGTTATTTCGCTCATGTGTCAAGTGCTCCTATAGAGAAATTGTATCCCCCTTCGCCGCTCATCGCAAGGGCGGCCATCGCATCAGGCCCGGCCCGTGCTAAGATGAGTGCCAAACGGCACCTGCCCCAACCCCCGCCGCGGCGGGACCTGAACCACGGAGGACATTGCTGCCATGCTGCACCGCGCTGAACTGGCCCGGCGAATCGACCACACGCTGCTGCGTTCCCACGCCTCCCAGCAGGAAATCGCCCTCCTGTGCGACCAGGCCGCGGAAAACGGCTTTCGTGTGGTGCCCATCAACCCGGCATGGGTGTCGTTCTGCGTGGGCCGGCTTGCGGGCACCGGCGTCGGCGTGGATGCCTGCGTGGGATTTCCTCTTGGCGCGACCACGCCGCATGTGAAGGTGGCCGAGGCGCGCGAGGCGGTGGACAACGGCGCGACCGAAATCGACATGGTGATCAACATCGGCGCCCTCAAGTCGGGCTACGCCCCGTTTGTGGAGAAGGAAATCGCGGCGGTGATCCAGGCAGCGGGCGGCGCGGCGGTGAAGGTCATACTGGAGGCCTGCTGCCTAACCGACAACGAGAAGGCGATGGTCTGCGAAATGAGCATCCGCGCGGGCGCGGCCTATGTGAAAACCTCCACGGGCTTCGCGCAGGGAGGGGCCACGGTGGAGGATGTGGCCTTCATGCGCGGCGTGGTCGGCGGACGGCTTGGCATCAAGGCGGCGGGCGGCATCCGCACCCGCGCCGACGCGCTTGCGCTCATTGAGGCGGGGGCCACGGTAATCGGCACCAGCGCGGGTATCGCCATCGTCGAGGAGGCCCCAGAATAGAGCGTCCGATTAAGGCTCCATCACGTGGATGGCGGGCAGGTTGCGGTAAAGGCCGTCATGGTCCAGGCCGTAGCCAACGACAAAATGGTCCTCGATGGTGAAGCCCGTGTAGTCAGGATGCACCGCCACCACGCGCCGGGAGGGCTTGTCGAGCAGCGCGCACAGG
>CAIXUF010000437.1 GCA_903922535.1 Candidatus Hydrogenedentota bacterium | reverse complement strand
TGCCCTCGTACATGAGCGGCAGATATTTCACGGCATACTGCCTGGGTTTGGGGGATCCGAGCGACCTGGGGCGGGCACCCGCGCCTGATGAAAGCCTTCTGCCCGCAATCATGTCCGAAAACGGCTACCGGACCTATCTTGCCCACCACCACCACTCCATGTTCACCCCCTCCTGCCGTTTCCGCGCGGCCTTTGACGAGGCAGTTGAAAGCAAACCCGGCAAGCTGGTCAAGACGATTGAGGGGTTTCTGAAGAGCGGGGGCTCCGCGCCGTTCTTCCTGTACGTTCATTTGATGGACGTCCATGACCGCGGCCGGCTGGATCCTCCGTTCAACAGGTGGCTGGACACCACTCACGTCAACAAGGCGCTTGTTGACCAGTTTTGTCCCATCACCCCTCCCGAGCCGTTCACAGAGGCAGACCGGCGGTATCTTGTTGACGTGTATGACGGCAGCATCCTGGGCGGGGATCAAGTGGTGGGACAGATCCTCGACCTCCTGCGCGCCCGCGGGGTTCTCGACACCACGGTGGTGATTATTGGCGCCGACCATGGAGAAGCGCTTGGAGAAGACGGCAGGAGTTTGGGGCACCAACTAATCGGCGAAGAAGTCCAGCATGTGCCGTTGATCATGCGCGGTCCCGGAATTCCGCGGGGTGTCCGCGTCCACCAGATGACCGAAAACGTGGACATTGTGCCGACGCTGGTCAGTCTGTTGCGCCTGCAGACCGCGGCGACCTTTGACGGGTTTGATCTGGCCCGCACCTGGCAAGAGGGGGACGCAGCGCCCCCCCTGCGCGACTTTGTGCTGGCCCACAACCGCTACGCCTCCCGGAGCGATCTTGTGCTGCAGGACACCCGCTTTGCCTGCATCGAAGATCCGGATTCCGGCAAGGGCGTATTGCTTGGGTATCCGTTCCATTTAATGACGCAGAATGATTTGGGCGCCGAGTATCCGGATGTGGCGGCTTTCATGAAACAGCACGTTGGCGAAGTGCTTCTGCCCAAGTGGGAAGCATACATGGGCCGTCCTGAATTGCCGCCGGACAAACCATTCCTGGCAAAGACAAACGCGGCCAACATCCTTCCCCATGAAGCCCTGGCTGATCGGTCGGCAGACGCCCTTGCCGAACATGCCGCGCTGCCGCGCGACAAATGGCTGTCCATAAGGGGAAGCGACAAGGGCTTCGGGGATGAGCTGATGGGGCAGGGCGGCGCCGAACTTCCGCCACTCCAAATCCGTTACGACGTGCCGGACGGCGTGTACCGCATCAAGATGCCGGTGCAGATTGACACGATATGGCCCTTCTCCTCAATCCTGTTCCAGATGAAGGCACAGGAGGACGCCGATTTCAAGAGTATCACGGCAAAGGGCACGAAAGCTCTTGTGGACTTGGGCGTGTATGCGGTGCGCAATCGTGTCTTCGAATTGACGCTGTGCCCAATTTCGAACAAACATGCTTTTCGCATGGGCAAGTTGGTGTTTGTTCCCATCAAAGTGAATCCGACAACAGAATCATTGAACGAGGTGTACCAGACCCAGCAGGAACTTCAGGCGTTGGGCTATCTGAAGTGATCCCTGTTTGCCGAAAGCCCGCATTTCTTGCGGCAATCGCGCGCGCGTTGCTCCACAGAGGCGAAAGCCGCCTCTTTTCCTTCTGCTTCGTGAGTCTCCCGGCCTTCAGGAGACGTCAATTGCCCGGCATTTCCACCGGAGGAGAAGGCCATAACGTGAAGCCAAACCCCCTTCGCCCGCACGTTTCCTGTTCCGCTTCAGGTTTCAGCACCCGCGTGCCGGACGTCGGCTCAAGATCCTCGTCTGTCGGCGCAGGACGGGTCGTTGGGAACCACAGGCCTTTGGATTCAGCGCTGGCGGGCCGGCGTGGCCGGGAGTGCCGGGGCCGACACCTTGAGCGTCCCTCCCTGGCTTGACGGGAGTATTTCAAAGGATCCGACGCCCGGATCGGTGACCACGCAGGTGTACAGACCCTCGTCCTTGCCGAGACAATCATTTATGCGGAGTGTTTCGGTGTTTGCTCCGGAATACTTCGGGCTGTTTGCCAGGTCAGCCCCATTGTGGCGCCACTGGTAGGCCAGGGCAATGTTGGTTGACGCGGTCGAGACGGTGAATTGGGCGGCGGCGTTCTCATTGATTGTCTGGCTCGCCGGCATAATGCCGGGTTTCGTGTAGATGATTACCACACTGCCCGCGGGCACCGTGGTGGTCCAGACGGCGCCCGCCGGCAACTGTCCGAGCACACCGGTGCCGGTGGAACTCTTTGGAAGCAACTGGGGCGAGATGCCTTTTCCCGCAATGGCAACATTGTCCACGGCCGCCCCGCTTGTGTTCTTCACAAACACCTGGTCATATCCTGCAAAGACCGATGCGCCGCCCGACGGGGGCTGGCGCAGCACGGTGTAGCGCAACCGGCCGTCGTCGGGAATCAGCGTGTTTACGCCGTCCCGGTTCCAATAGTTGGCTTTGAGGCGGCCGACCGTCGCCGGGCCGCCGAAGATCTGTGGAATCTTGGGCGAGGGTGCCAGAAGGAGCGGATTGTTCGCCCTAAGAAAGGCGCTGCAGGCGTCCTCGCCGACAACCGGTGTGGAATGGCCGTCCGTCTTGTCAAAAGACGGTGTGTGCGCCGCCAGCATTTCGGCGTTCATGTTGGACAGCCGGGTGAAGCGGCCGTTGTGTTCGGGTTGCCCGTCGGGTGCGTTGATCATTTGAATGGTCCGGCCTTCGGCAAGCACCACTGAACCCATCAGCTTAATCATGCCCGGTGTTCCGCGGCCGCCCTTGCCGCCGTTCTTTACGGCACCGTCTGCGGCGGCCGCGGCGGGATCGGCGGCGTTCACACTGAACCGGCCGCCGTCAACCCGAAGCAGGCCCCGGGCGGCGAGAACGAAGGCACCGCCGCCATCGGCGCCTTTTGCGCCGCCGCCGGCGGTCCCGCCGCCACCGCCACCGCCACCATTGCCGGCCGCAAGGGCGGTGCCATTCGGAAGCGCGTTGAAATCCGCCGCGCCGCCCTGCTCACCAATGCCGCCGCCGGCACCCGGCGTGCCATAGGCGCCATAACCCGCGCTGCCCGGGGCCCCCTTCCCGGCGTGAACGGTTGGAGTGGCGCCCGCGCCGTCCGCGCTGCCGCCCGCGCCACCTGCGCCGCCGCCGAGGGTGCCGGGGGGGACGTCCACGCTTGCAAGCCAGATCATGTCACCGGCCGCGGCTATGGACAAAGGCCGCGCGCCGGTCACGTTCACGATGACCCCGGAGGCAACGCTCACATCCCTGAAATGAAAGACGCACACGCCGCCCGCGTCGGCACCGGAGGCGATGACCATGCCATCAAGGGCCATGGTCATCGCCGAGGTGTCAACGGCGAGCGTCCCGGAATCGGCCGCCAGGTCCGACGTTGCGTCTGCCGCGTCATAGATGGCCGGATTCTGCGCCTCGTGAACGGTCAGGGTGATCTTGCATTCGGTAGTGTTGCCGGCGGTGTCCGTCGCCGTCAGCATGACGGCATGCTTGCCCACCGGGACGGTCGTGCGCGCGGGCGGGAACTGTGTCTTTGTCACTTCGCCGGAACACCTGTCCCAGGCCTGGAAGGTTCCCGTCAAATCGGGCACCAGCGCGCTGCCGTCCCCATCGGCCACGGCAACCGCGTCCGCCGGGCAGGAGGTGATGATCGGCGGGGCGTCCGTGACGGTCACCCTCCGTGCCAGTTCAACGGCGCTGTTGCAGCATTCATCATGCGAACTGTAGACAAGGGTGTAGGTGCCGGGCGCCGCATCGTTCACCCTGTCACCGCCCACCTCAACAGGTACGCTGCCCGCGCAGGCGTCCAGCGAAACGGCGCCCTCGTCCACGTACTTGCCGCCGCACTCCACGGTGACTTCGAGTTCGCCCAGCAGCGTCATCACGGGCGGTTCTGTGTCCATCACGGTCACCGTGCGCGTGGCCTCGTTGGCGCGGTTTCCCTCGCCGTCTTTCACGTTGTACCGCACGGTGTAGACGCCCGCCTCTTTCGTGTTCACCTGGTTGGTGACGACAATGTTGCCGGTTTGATCGCCCAGGCAGTTGCCGTCCAGGGCCAAAGCCCCCGCATCGGAGTAGGCGCTGCCGCACGGCACGGTTGCCGTGGCCTCACCGAAAAGGTCTATCACCGGCGGGGGCGAGGGCGTGTCCTTGATATTGTCCCGCCACAGTTCGAAGAGACAGGCATCATACCCGGAGCAGTCACAGCCCCGGCCGCCGAAAAGCCACAGGGTGCCCGCGTCGTTTTTCCATGAAAACGAATACTTGCGCGCAACGGACGTGTAGCCTGCCGCGACGCCCTTTATCCAAACCCAGTTCCCCGTTGCCGGGTCATATTTCCACAAATCGTTGAGATTGCCGGCACCGGTCGCACCGGCGTACCCGGCATCGCCCAAGAGCCAAAGCACGCCCGAGCCGTCGGTCCACGAGAGTGCTTGAGTACGCGCCTCAGGGGTTTCGGTCGCCGCGGCCCTTCCGACCGCGGCATAGATCCCGGGCCGGTCAGCCGTCAAACCGCTTTTCATCAGAACCCAATTGTCCGCGGCGCGGTCATATTTCCAAAGGCGGTCAAGGGTTTTCCCATTGCCCGCTTCCATTGCGCGGCAGCCTCCGAAGAGCCACAGCCCGCCCGAAGCGTCGGTCCAGGAGACCGCGCTGTAGTGTGCGCCACCGGGCGGGTTGACCGGGTTGGCCGGACCCTGCGCGCCGAAAGCGGGTGTGACACCGCCTGTCGGCGCAAGCGGCCCAAGCAGGAAAAATGCGCATACCCCAATAAAGGCAATACTCTGCCCAAACATGACTAAGCCTTTTGTTCACGGAAAGTCCTGGAAAATGCCGCCGGGGTACGTGCGGTGATCAGCCGCGCCGGGTGAAAGTTCCCGGGAACACCAGTTTATGAGAGTCTATAGATAAAGAAATCGAGCTTCAAGAATTTGTGAAAAGATGCGCAGGTGAGACAAGCCCGCTGGTCCCCAACAAAAGGCGGTTGTTCTAGAAAGTCTTCTCGTAGTGCCGATAAAGCTGAATGGCCTCATGGTACGCCAGAATGTTTTCCCAGGAGACCTCTTCGGTAAGCGTGTGGCAGGGTGATGCGATATATCCCCCGCCCGGCATCATGATTTCCAGTGTTTTCCGCACGCCAGAGATTACCTCCCCGCGCTCCTTTCGCGCCAGCACGCTTTGCGCACCCACGCCCCCCCAAAAGGAAAGATCCTTTCCAAACTCACGTTTGAGTTGGGCGATGTCCATCGTCTCGGCCTGCACCGCCTCCAGGATGTCCACGCCCATTTCGATAAGGTCGGGTATGAGGGGAGTAACATGGCCGCAGGAATGAAAGGCGACATAGACCTGTGGATTGAGCCCTTTCAGGTGTTTAATCAGTTCCTGATGGCGCGGCTTGTACCATTGACGATAATCATCGGGACTCATGACCAAAGAGCGCTGGGTGCCCAGGTCGTCGCCAATCCACACCACGTCCACGCCCAGTTGGACCCAGAGGCCGTAAACGGCCATCTTCCATTGCATGATGCGATCCAGCATGCGCTCGAAGCGTTCTGGTTCGGTGTAGGGCATCAGCAGGGTGTCCACATCGCCAAACCATTCCTTGGCATGTTCGAAAATGCCCATCTGGTAACCGCTGCAAACCACCTGGCCGCATGCCTTGTGCCCACTGATCCTGTCAGACACCAGGGCCTGTTCGGCTTCCGTGGGCATGGGCGTCCAGTCCCATGGGGCCACGCCTTCGGGACAGGCGGGGAATTCAAACCCGTCTTCCGGACGAATATCGTGGCCGAAATGGGCGTACCAGTCGACCTCGGGGTCGCCTGTGATTACGCGTAACCGCTCCAGGATTTCACCGCATACCCGCATGTTGAACGGAACCCTGTCCGGTTCCTGATGCCGCAGTGTTGTGAAAACGCGCTCTCTCGAATTCATCGCATGTTTCTCCTCTCGCTTCTGACTGCTCACAGATCTTCCATCAACCGCGTGATGTCTTCCGGCTCGGGCAGCAAACCGTGCAGTTCTTGGGGCAGGGCGGGCAGGATTCGATATTCGGCGCCGCCAATGGGTTTGGCGGAGTTGCGCAGCGCGTACTCCACGATGGTCTTGTCCTTGCTCTTGCAGAGGATGATGCCGATGGAGGGGTTCTCGCCGTCCTCGCGGACGGTGTCGTCAAGCAGGGCAAGATAGAACTGCATCTTGCCGACATGTTCCGGCTCGAATTCGCCAACCTTCAGTTCCAGCGCCACGAGGCAGCGGAGCCGCCGGTGGAAGAGCAGGAGGTCAATGAAGTATTCCCTGTCCCCGGTCTCGACGCGGTACTGGCTGCCGATGAATCCGAACATGCCGCCCATGGCGCTGAGAAAGCGTTCGACACGGGCGAGAATGGCCCGCTCCAGTTCGCGCTCGGAATGCTCCTCGCCAAGTTCAAGGAAGTCGAAAAGGTACTCATCCTTGAGGGCGAGTTTGGCCTGGCCGCGGACGGATTCGGGGAGCGCTGCGTCGAAGTTGTTCTGGCTGAGCAGCGTCTTTTCGTAGTTCTGGTTCTCGATCTGGTGGACCAGGACGCTGCGCGACCATCCCATGCAGCGGGCCATCCGGAGGTAGAATTCCCGCTGGAGCGGGTCCTTGCAGCGTTCCATGATGACAATATTCTGGCCCCAGGCAATTTCTGCAACAAGTTGTTGCAATTTTGCCGAATCGCGGTACGCGGTGTAGACGTTCCTCATATATAACAGGTTACGGGCGGAGTATCCCTTGATTCCCGGAAATTCGTCCTGAAGATCATGGGCGAGGTTCTCAACAACCGCCTTGCCCCAGGATTCACCCTGCTGGCGCTCAACAATCATCCGTCCAATGTCCCAGTACAGGGCAATCAACTCTTTGTTGACCGCCTTGAGTGCTGCGTACTGGGCGGACCGGATACGGTCCTTCACCGCCCCCAGCAGGGCGGCATACGCAGCAGGAATCAGGTCAGGCATGACTTTCTCCTTGGTCCGCTTCATTATTGGGTCCAACCTGTGAGCGGGCAAAGTCTTCCTTTGAAGGGGGAGGTCATCTTGTTTGATGTCCACCTCACAGGGCACTCCATGATGACGATATTATGGCTCCAGACAGTTTCTGCAACAAATTCTGCTTTCTCGCGTGTTGATGGTGAACGCGCTTCCTGCTATCGTGTTGGCAGGGGGCGTTTCCCGGCAGGGGCAATCAGCGCGACCCAAGCGGTGGGAACTATGTTTGAGCAGGCATTTCGGAACATTGATGACGTCCTTTGGAAAGAGGCGGGGTGTACCACCGAACTGGACTACGTGGAGCAGTCGTCGTGGTTGCTGTTCCTGAAGTATCTGGATGAACTGGAACAGGACCGGGCGATGGAGGCGGAACTGGAGGGGAAGAAGTACGCCTACATCCTCGGCGCGCTGTACCGCTGGGCCGCTGGGCCGCACCGAAGGGCCGGGACGGCAGGGTGGACCACAACAAGGCGCTGACCGGCGACGACCTGCGCGACTTCGTGGACCGCAAACTCTTCCCCTACCTGCACGGGTTCAAGCTGAAGGCGACCGGTCCGAACACCATCGAATACAAGATCGGCGAGATCTTCGGCGAAATCAAGAACAGGGTCCAGAGCGGCTACAACCTGCGCGAAATCATCGACCACATCGACGAACTGCATTTCCGGTCACAGACCGAGAAGCACGAACTGTCCCACCTGTACGAGGGGAAGATCCAGCGGATGGGCAATGCCGGTCGCAACGGCGGCGAATACTACACGCCCCGTCCGCTCATCCGCGCCATCGTGCGCGTGGTCAAGCCCAGGATTGGCGAAACGATTTACGACGGAGCCGGCGGGTCGGCGGGGTTCCTATGGGAGGCGTTCGACTACCTCAAGAATCCAGGGAATGCACACCCTGGGAGCGCCAATCTGATTGGCTTTCTTTCCGGAAGCCAATCAGGAGTCCCGCGACGAACAAGTTCGCCCCCATCGTAAGAAACCGCGAAAAAGCTCGTGCTAAAAGTGCTAACAGTTGGGACGTTTCATAAGAGATTGGCGGTCCCAGAGAATGCGGACTTGGCGTTCCCGTAACGCCAGCGTCCCGCCGGCCCTGTCTTCCGCGCGGCCGCATCGGCGGGAAACGGGACGCCAGCGAATCAAAACAAGACCACCCCTCGCGGGGCGCGGGATCGAAAAGTGTAAAGCGGAACAGCGCAAAGGGCTACAGGCCTACAGCGCCCAAGGTTATGGAGTACGTATCAAGTGCCATAACATCGTTCAGTGAATTATGTGCCATGACATCGTTCAGTGATGCCTGGCTATAGTAACCATACC
>CAIXUF010000436.1 GCA_903922535.1 Candidatus Hydrogenedentota bacterium | reverse complement strand
GGTATGGTTACTATAGCCAGGCATCACTGAACGATGTCATGGCACATAATTCACTGAACGATGTTATGGCACTTGATACTTACGCATATGCGCAAAGTCCTGGATTCCCGCTTTCGCGGGAAAGACGGAGGGTGGGGCAGTGAAGGAAGATCGAGAGGAGTGAAACATGCCAAACGGCGAAATGGATATGACGGCCGATTCCGGCACAACCATGCCCGTCCTGTTTGTCGGGCATGGAAGCCCGACCAACGCGATCGAGGACAACGAGTTCAGCCGTGCCTGGGCCGCCATGGGAAAAGCTCTGCCCCGGCCCAGTGCCATCCTGTGCATCTCTGCGCACTGGGAGACCGTCGGCACCCGTGTGACCGCAATGGGCAGCCCCAGGACCATTCACGACTTCCATGGTTTTCCGAGGTCCCTGTTCGACATGCAGTATCCTGCGCCGGGCGATCCCGGTTTGGCCCGCAGGATTCGGGAAATCACGGCGACGGCGGATGTGCGGCCCGATCTGGATTGGGGGCTTGATCACGGCACGTGGTCGCTGTTGTCAAAGATGTTTCCCGACGCCGGCATCCCCGTGGTGCAGCTCAGCCTTGATCGCACCCGCGAACCCCGGTTCCACTATGGTTTGGGGAAGGAATTGCGGACCCTCCGCAACGAGGGCGTTCTGATCCTGGGCAGCGGCAACATCGTCCACAACCTGCGCGCCGTGGTCTGGGAAGACACGGCCCATGACTGGGCGCTCGAATTCGATGAAACGGCGAAACGGCTGATCCTGGCGGGCGACCACGCCGCCCTAATCGACTATCCGAATCTGGGTTCCGCCGCGCGGCTCTCCGTGCCGACCAATGAACACTATCTTCCGCTGCTGTATGCGCTCGGCGCGCAGAGTATGGGGGAAAAGCTTCAATTCTTCGCGGACAGGGTGACGCTCGGTTCGATGTCCATGCGCTCGATCCGGATTGGCTGACCGGCGATCTGTTGAACCGATGTCCGGCCTCCCGTATCATGCCCGTTTGGAGGGTTTGTCTCATGCCGCGTGTGCGTTACGGGATTATCTTGCTGGCCGTCGTGGTGCTGCTGTGCGCCGGTTACTGGTTCTCTCCGGCGCGCCAGGCGCGCCGTGCAGGCTCGGATGCGTGGTCGCGCGATTTCCAGGGCAAGTGGCTCGGCCGGATGATGCTCGACGCACGTGACAAGTTCAATGCAGCGTCGGTGGCGCGCGATTTCTCCCGGCTCGCGCTCGACCCGTCCCGTCTCGTCCTGCTCGAACCCGCCGCCGTGCGCGTCTACTTCGTGGCCGCCCAGGGCGGGTTCATGAGCAGTCTGGGATACTGGACCGAGGGTGCAAAACTGACACAGAATCATCCGCGGATTATCTTTCCCAACGCCACCTCCCCCAAGAAGCTCTTTGAATATGCGGACGCCCTGCGGCAGGGTGTCCCCCAGGAGAAGGCCCTCTACGATCAGCCGCGCCGCCCCAAAGCGCCCGTGCAGCCCGGAGATTACATGGATCTGGGCACGCTGCCTGCGGGCACGCGCCTGGTCTTCTTCCTTGACGCGGATGCGGTCAACAGCCCAAAGGGCCGTTTCACGACCATTCCGGCGCGCAACCCGGACAGGATCGAGCACGTGGTCACCGTGGCCTACCAGAACAGTCCCTACGTGCTTTTGGCCTTTGAAGATCTCATGGGGGGAGGCGACCGCACCTTCAACGATGTGGTGTTCGCGGTTCAACTTTCACAAGCCACCGTTGCGGGACTCGGCGACACGAGCAAGCGCGCGGCGGTGGATGACCTCGTCGATCAGGCGGAAAGACAGCGTATTCGGCGCGCGCGGCTTATGACGGCCGCCACAACGGCGGCCGTCGCGGGCGTGCCACTGCTGCTGTGGCTGCTGCTGCGCTGGCTGCGCCGACGCCGCATCGCGATGGCCTGCGCCGCGGCGCGCGAGCGGCTGGAGGCCGGCGACGCGCGCGGGGCGCTGCGCAGGGCGCGCGATGCCCGGCGGTACGGCGGCTCCGGCGCAGCGCAGACCCAGCTCGCGGAAATCATGGTTGCGGCCTGCAGGCAGTTGCGCGACGCCCCGTCCCTGGAGGACTTGTTCAGAACCAACGCGGACGCGGTGCTCAAAGACGAGACCGCCTCACTCATGACGGCGCGGGCGCAAACCGAAACCGGCCGCGCCGAATCGTTCCATGTGCTGCGGCAGGCATGGCAGGAAGACGGGGTGGCGCCGTGGGAATGGCTGACGCTGGAGGCCGATCTGCTCATGGAACAGGAGAAGGCCCGCCAGGCCGAATCGCTCCTGCGCCAGCGGCAGTTCTCCGGGCCGCGCGACGCCGTGCGGCTGGCCCGGCTGGCCGAGCTTTCTCTGTCAACCATGCCCAAGGAGGCCGAAATCCAGCTTGGGCATGCGCTGCGTCTGACGCCCAACGCCCCCGAGGTGCACCGATCCCGCGCCCGCATGCTAGAACGGGCCGGGCGGCTGGACGAGGCGGGTGAAGCGTGGCGGGCCGCCGCGAAGTGCTCCGGAGGCGACCCTTTCCACCTCGATCATTATGCCGAACACCTCGTTCGGCGGCGCGATTTTGCCGGGGCGCTCGCATGCTGGCGTGACGCGCTGGCCCAGCCCGCCACGGACACGCTCTGGCTCAAAGCCTTCTTCTGGGAACGTGTTACGGGGCCGGTTTGCATTCCCTGGAAGACGCTCGAACCGCCGCCCGGCCCGTCGAGGCCGCTGCTGGAGCATTTGCTGGCGATGCCGCAGGAGCAATTCTGGCAAACGGACACCATGGAACAGTTCGCGCAGAGCCATCCGGATTTTTCCTCCCGGCCGGAATGTCTCTGGCTGCGCATCTCACAGGCCCTTGGCGGCCGGCGGGAGGAGGCTGCCCTTGCCATGCTGTCCATGAGTCGGCCCGATGCCCGCCGCGGTTTCGACATGCTGGAGGCGGCGCTGCGCCAGGTGTTGACCTACCGCAGGATGCAGTTTCTTAATCCGGCCCTGTGCATTGTCGGAGAGGGCTCGCCGCAGGCGTGGTGCGTGCCGCTATTTCGCCGGATGGACCAATGGGCACACGGGGAACTGGCGGAGTTTCCCCGTGATCTCGCGGCGCTGCTGGCGGGTGCGGATGCCTTTGCGGAACTGTTTCGGGCCGTTGGATGGTCCCATGCCGCCGAAATCCTGCGTTCGGAACGCCCGTTTCAAGACCTCCGGGCGTCGGGGAAAGCGCACAATTCACCTTGATTGTTAATCCAAAGACTGATAAACTTAATGGTGGAGGGGGATGGGCGGCGGTCAAACAGCTCCGGGGGTGCGCCCCGAAGGATGGGATCTGAACCAGTGATGAACATGAAACAATTACTGATCACGATCGCAACCGCGGGCTTGGCGGTGAGCGCGGTGGTGGGCATGCAGCCCAAGGCGGTCAAGGCAGCCGGCGGAGAGACCGAAACATGGCGCAGTGCCACCAGCGCTGCGCCGTTCGTGAAACGGCTGGGCCATGCCACGGTTTCCTTTGGCAATTATGTGTACGTCATCGGCGGATCAACCGCCTCCGACCCGGGGTACTATAATGTTGCCGGTGTGCTGGCGGACGTGTGGAAATCGAATGACGGCGAACACTGGCAGAGCCTAACCTACGAGGCGCCCTTTGGCGCGCGGTCCCAGCATGCCGTCGCCGAGTACGACGGCAAGATATGGTTGATGGGAGGCTGG
>CAIXUF010000435.1 GCA_903922535.1 Candidatus Hydrogenedentota bacterium | reverse complement strand
TTCAGTTCACCGCCGCTTTCGGAATAGGAGGGCAGCCAGCCAATGGTCACCGATCCGTTCCTTTTTGCGTCCACCTGCGTGGCTGCGTCCATGCGGGGGGCGGCATGGGGGATCTCGCCGTTCGTCCAGATCTGGCGGGTGCGCGCGATGAACTCGGCCTCCGCGTCCGTGTTCGGCCCGGCGGCGGACGGGTAGGCGAGGCGTCCGTCCTTCGCCAGCACGAACAACTGGCGCACGAAAGGGAAGGTGCGGGCCAACAGGCGGATTTCGTCGGCCGGGCGGCCGCTGAACACGGGCTGCGCCTGAAGTTGGCGCTGCTTCGCGGCAAGCACGCCCGCCACCACGGCGTCGGCATCGTGCAGCCTGCCGGTCAGCACTTCGCGAAAGCGAAGGGCCACCATCTTCTGCTCCGCGCGGGAAACGCGCACCCCCAGCCATCCCACGAGGACCAGGGGCGCGAGCACGATGATTAGGAATATGGCCAGCAGTTTTGGTTTCACAGGCATTCACCCGGGGGCGGGGTTCCGGTCCGCCTCGCTTAGTTTACTGGATTTTGAAGGTGACGGACACTGTCTCACGGATTTCCGTCATCCCCGGCGCCAGCGTGCCCGTGGCGGCATCCTCGCCGGCGGGCCAGCCGACGGTGATGGACCCGTTGCTCTTGGGATCAATCACCTGCGGACTGTAACCGCCGAAAGCCGGCACCACGTTTCCCGATGCGCCCTCCTCCACGCTGATGGGCGGCCCCAGGGCCACCCCGAGCGCCCCGGCCAAAGCCTGGGCCTTCTCCTTCGCGGCCTCCACCGCCCTGAGCCGTGTCTCCTCGCGCAATTCGTGGTACTTGGAACTCTCGAAACGGAAGTTCACCTCAACGTCGGCAGCATCGACCAGCTTCGTGAAGAATTCGTCGAAGCGCGCCAGATCGCGCTGTTTCACCGTGATGGACCGGCATACAGACCACCCTTTGGTGACTTGGTTCCCAAAGAAGTCCCGACCGCCTTCCCGCTGGGCACTCAACTGGCTGGTTTGCGTGTCCGCGGGGGCGACATTCAGTTCCTTTATGGCATCAAGCGCCCGTGACATTGAGAGGTCGGATGCGGCCTTGGCCTCTTTGAGCGTCGCGGCACGGTTGGCAAGGTTGATGTACCAGACAACTATGTCGGGGGGCACCTGGGTGACCATGGTTCCAGTGACGGAGATTTTCGCGGGCGTTTCAGCGGGGGTTGCGGGCTGCGCCCACAGGGGCGCGGCGACAACAAGACTCAGTACTGCGACGATGGCAACGATCCTTTTCATGGTGGTTCTCCCTATTTCTTGATGGATGAGCTGAGGTTGTTCTGGATGCCGTATTGCTGTTCACGCATCTGCTTGCGCTGTTCCGCGTAGGGTTGCTGGCCTTCACCGGGCTTTGCGCTCCAGGTGACCGCGATGGATCCGTTCACTTTGCCGTAGGTGGTCAGTTCCTCGTTCTTCAGTTTGGCGCCGTTGTCGACAAGCCACCGCTCATTTTGCTGAAGAACCTTGATGCCCTCCTCCACCTTGCCCTGGTCGCGCAGGCGCATGCCGAGCACGTTCTGCTCGGCGCCGATCTGATACACGGCGGCGGTCATGACTGCGGCGTTCACGCTGGCCTCCACCTCCGCGGGCGAGGCGGTGTAGGCGACTGAGGTCGATCCCGTCAGGTGATCGGCGGTCTTGGAGGCCATGTTGGCGTAGTTGACCTCCACCGACGCCACCTCCCGCGAGGTTCCGGCCGGGCCGGGCGGGAGTTCCACCTCCAGCACCAGGTAGCGCTCCTGCCGGCTGTACAACTGGTTCAGGTAGAAGGTCACGTTCTGCCCCGCGATGTCCGCCTCGCGCCCCACGGCGCGCACGGGCCGCACGCCGTCGGCGCAGCGGATGCTCGTGCGCACCTCCTGCGCCACCACGGCGGCAACGCTGCCGAACTCGCTCTCAAAGGCGGCGGTGAGGTCCGACGCCTTCTCGGCGAACATATGGTTGCCGTCGCTCTTCTGCGCCAGTGCGGTCATGAGGTCCTCGTTGTAGTCGGCGCCCAGGCCGATGGTGGTGACCGAGATGCCTTCGCGGATGAGCGCCGCGCCCAGTTCGCCCAGCGCACCCGGCGCGCTGGGTCCCACGTTGGCCTGGCCGTCGGACAGCAGGATGATCCGGTTGACGCGGTCCTTGCCGAGGAACTTGCGCAGCTCGGCCGCGCCCATGCTCACCCCGGCAAACAGGGCCGTGCTGGTGTTCGCCTCCAGCCCGCGGATCGCCCGGCGAATCGGCTCTTTGTCAAAGGCCTTGGTCGCCGGAACGAGCACCGTCACGCTGGAGTCGTAGGCCACCACCGAGATAATGTCGTCGGGATTGAGCCTGTCGACCACCATGATCGCCGCCTCTTTGGCCTTGGCGATCTTCTCGCCCTGCATCGAGCCGGACCGGTCAAGCACGATGCACACATTCGCCGGGGTGCGGTGTCCCGTGCCGGCCATTTCGAATCCAGTCATGGCCACGCGCAGGTAGGCGGTCTGCTTCTGGTCCGCCAGCACCTTGCCGTTGCTTAGGGCGACCTCCAGCCGCACCTGCCCGGCGCGGGCGGCGGGCGCCGCCATGCCCACAATCAGCGCCAGCAGCACCGGCAGCATCAGGAGCGGCGCATGCGCCGCCAAACGTTGTCCGTTCATCTTATATCTCCTTTCGTTTGCCGCATCCGCGGCGTTCCTCCAAAGCATGGCAGGATTTTGCGCCGTTTTGGTGAGATCCACGCAAGGGGTTTGTAAAACGTTTGTAAAAGAAGACAGGGAACCCCCGTGTGCTACACTCTTTGGCGCGGAATGCGGCATGGTGCCGCGTCCCCGTGGAGAGGGCGATGTCGGCAGTGTTCTTACAGCCCGCGCTGGCAATGGAGGGCGTTTCCAAACGCTTTCCAGGGATGCTGGCGGTGGACAGTGTGGACTTTGAGGTGATGCCGGGCGAGGTGCATGCGCTGATGGGGGAGAACGGCGCGGGCAAGTCGACGCTGATGAAGATCCTGACAGGGTCGTTTGACGACTACACCGGCACGATTTGCATCGGCGGGCAGGAGGCGCGCATCCACTCCCCCGCCGCCGCCAAGGATCAGGGCATCGGCATGGTCTACCAGGAACTGAGCCTGGCCCGGCCGATCGGCATTGCGGAAAACCTGCTTGTCGGTCGGCTGCCCGTGCGGTGGGGCGGGTTCATTGACCGGGCGCACCTGCTGCGCGAGGCGCGGGGCTGTTTGGAACTGGTGGGACTCGACCTGGACCCGCTCAAGACGGTGGGAGAAATCAGTCCGCATGAGGCGCAGTTGGTGGAGATCGCCAAGGTGCTGGGCAACCACCCATGCATTCTGGTGCTGGACGAGCCCACATCGTCGCTGTCGCGAGACGAGGTGCGGCGGCTGTTCGGGATCATCCGCGACCTGCGCAACCGGGGCCTGGCCATCGTCTACATCTCGCACCATCTTCCGGAGATCTTTGAGATTGCCGACCGGGTGACCGTGATGCGCGACGGGCGCAAGATTGCCACGAAGGAAATCCACGAGGTCACGCCGCAGTCGCTGGTGCAGATGATGGTGGGCCGGAGCATCGACGAGTTCTATCTGCGCCGCGAGGCGAAGATCGGCGCAACCGTGCTGCGCGTGGAACAGCTCACGCGCCTCGGCTTCTTTCACGAGGTGTCGTTCACGTTGAACGCCGGGGAGATTCTTGGCATCGCGGGGCTGTCCGGCGCGGGCCGGACCGAATTCGCCCGG
Source organism: Candidatus Hydrogenedentota bacterium (assembly GCA_903922535.1). The sequence goes on along the minus strand of CAIXUF010000435.1, from coordinate 3,488 downwards.
TCGCTCTGCGGACTGGACCCGGTGCATCACGGAGGCGCCTTCCTGCTGGGCGAAGCGCTCACGCCAAACGATTATCCGCGCAACGCCGCCAAGGGACTGGTTTATCTCAGCGAGGACCGCAAGGAGGACGGGCTTTTTCTGCGCTTGTCGGTGCAACTTAACCTGCTGGCGGCGCTGCGCCGTCCCGGCGCGGACGGGAATGTCGTCGGACGATATCTGGACGAACTGGGCATTGCCGCCGCGTCGCCCCTGGTGGACGTGGGCACCCTGTCGGGCGGTAACCAGCAGAAGGTGCTGCTGGGCAAGTGGCTCGCCACGGAACCGCGCGTGCTCATCCTCGACGAACCCACGCGCGGCGTGGACGTGGGCGCGAAACGCAAGATTCATGAGGCGGTGATGGCGCTGGCCGACCGGGGCGCGGCAATCCTGCTCGTCAGCTCCGACCTTCCCGAACTGGTCGGTTTGTCCGACCGCGCCGTAATCATGCGCAATGGGCACCTCATCGGCGAGATGTGCAAACAGGACCTTTCCGAGGAGGCGCTGCTGCTGGCCGCGAACGGACAGTTGGGGGAATGCCATGTTCCGGCGTGACCCCGACAAACAAGGCAGACTGTCCGCCGTTCTGGAGACCGCGGGCATCTATGCCGTGGCCGCGCTGCTCGTCGCGGCGGGAGTGTTTGTATCACCCAAGTTTCTCACCGGCGACAACCTGCTGGAAATCCTCGCCGCGGTCGCGCTGCTCGGCATCGTCTCGTCCGGCATGGCCTTTGTCACCTATTCGGGCAGCATGGCGGACCTGTCGCTGCCGTCCATCATGGCGTTCTCTGGCATCATCGCCGTGGCGTCGCTGCCGCTCGGCCTTGCCCCGGCGCTCGTGCTGGGCATGCTGGCGGGCATGGCCGTCGGCGCGATGAACGGGTTTGTCATCGGCCGGCTCAACGCCAACCCGATCCTTTGGACGCTCTCGGTGGCGTTCTTCATGGAAGGATTCATGCGCTTCGCCTGGAGCAATAACCAGGTGTACCCCGACACGGCACCCGGCACGCCGGGCGCGGCGTTCATCGGCATCTTCCGGCTGGGCGTCGGGCCCGTGCCGCTGGTGGTCATCATCATGTTCGGCATGTTCGTGCTGGCACATTGCGTCATGACCCGAACCCGGTTTGGACGGGACAGCCGCTTCGTCGGCTCGTCCCGCGCGGCAGCGCGGGCTTCGGGCATCCGCGTGCCGCGCGTGGTCTTTCTCAACTTCCTCGTGGCCGCGTTCGCGGCGTCTGTGGCGGGCATCTTCCTGACCTCCATGAACAAGCTGGGCGTGTTCTATCTGGGCCAGGGCTATGACTTCAAGGCGGTGACGGCGGTCGTGATCGGCGGCGTCATGCTGAGCGGCGGCCGGGGCCACCTGCCGGGCGTGCTGGGCGGCGTGCTGGTCATCGGGCTGCTGTCCAACATCATGCAGTACCTCGGCATCACGGCGTTCCGGCAGAACATCGTCACCGGGCTCGTGTTCATTGCCGTGGTGGGGTGGCAGCAATACCAGTTGCGGGCGAAGGGTCGGGACTATGCGTAACGCGTCCCGCACCACGCGCCTGCTCAACGAGCACCGGGCCCTGCTCATGCTGCTGGTCCTGTTCGCGGGCCTGTCCGCGGGCGCGCCCAATTTTCTCTCCGTCCACAACATGACCACGATCCTCAAGGGCGCAAGCCTCAACGCGGTCGTGGCCATCGGCTTCACGCTCATCCTCATCCTGGGCCAGCTCGATCTTTCGGTCGGCGCGGTGGTGATGCTGTGCGGCATGCTGACCATCGGCCTGCAACCGCACTTGGGCTGGCCGGGGGCGGTTGTGGTGTCGCTGCTAACAGGCGCTTTGGTGGGGTTGGCCAACGGCTGCCTGGTGGTCAAGGCCCGCATTAATTCATTCATCGTGACGCTGGGCACCATGACCATCGCCATGGGCCTGACCCACCTGTACAGCGACGGCGGGTCCAAATCCATCGACGACTTCCGTCTGGCCGACTGGCTCGACCGGCCCGTGCTGCCGTTCCTGCCACCCATCGTGATCATCACGCTGCTGCTCCTCTTCGGGTTCTCGGTGCTGCTGAACTGGACGCGGCACGGGCGCAATTTCTTCATGGTCGGCGGCAACCCGGAGGCGGCCTGGCTGGCGGGACTCAACCGCGACCGTTACCTCATGACCGGATTCGTTTTGTGCGGGCTCATGGCGGCGACGGGCGGAACGGTATTCGCAGCAAGCCTCAGTTCGATGACCTCGGGGGCGGTGCTCGGTTCGCGCACGCTGATGACAGTGCTTGCGGCGGTCATCATCGGCGGCACGCTTATGAGCGGCGGCAAGGGCAGCGTGCTCAAGAGCTACTTCGCCGTGCTCATGCTGACCATGCTGTTCAACGGCATCGGCTGCTTTGGGCTGGGCTTTGAGGTGCAGATTTTCATCAACGGCGTCATCCTCGCCGTGGTGGTGCTCTATGAGGCCTATGCGCTGCACCGGCACGAGCTGCTCAAGGGCCAGCGCCCCGACTTGATGAAAGAAGTCGAAAGAATTCAGGAGTCAGGAGTCAGGAGTCAGAAGGACACGGCAGGGCAGACAGGAATGTCCGCCCCACATTGGCATGTGTCAATTCATGGCCAGACTGAGACAAAGGCAGGAAGCAATGAGGAAGCAGGAGATGATGAAATGAGTGACAAGAACCGGTTTGCACTGGTCTGCGTGACACTGGTTGCGATTGTGGCGGTCACCGCCATCACGGCCATGTATTTCCGGCAGGCGGCATTGCAGGCGCAGATCCTCGCGGCGGGCGGCATGACCCGCACGGCAAACGCCGCCGCGCCCGCCACCGATGTGTACGCGCTCAAGGGCACGGACCACCAGCCCTATCTGTTTCCGCCCGACGCGGAGAAGAAGGCGATCCCCGAGCGGCCCGCCGATCCCAAGGCGCTGCCGGAAACGGACAAGCTGCACTGGTGGGACATTGAATACGCGGGCTGGAAAGTGGACAAGGCACCCATGCCCGCGTCGCCCAAGGATGGCCCCAAAGGAAAGCGGGTGATCCTGCTCAAGGCGGGCGACCATCCCTACTGGACCGCCTACGTGAACGGGTTCACCACCATCGCCAAGTTCTACGGCATGAACATCAAGGTGTTCAACGGCAATTGGAACATGGACCTCCAGGCGCAGCAGGCCGACCAGGCCATCAATGAGAAGCCCGACATGATCATCTTTGCGCCGGTGGACGCGACGGGCTGCACACCGCTGCTGCGCAAGATCCACCAGGCGGGCATCCCCTGCATCACGTCGAACACGACGCCCTGCGACGAGGCGATGAAATACTGCATCGCCTGGACCGGGCCGGACGACGCGCAGGCCGCCGGTGCGGCTGTCGCCAAGGACGATGGCGGGGAGTTGGACGCCGTTGAAGGTGGTGGTTTTGACCATGGAATAGTGGGCCATGTCGAGAAACAGCAGGCGGTCGCC
>CAIXUF010000434.1 GCA_903922535.1 Candidatus Hydrogenedentota bacterium | reverse complement strand
GCTCGATGGGCCCCTTCGGTATGCCGCGCTCGAAGGTCATGAACCAAACGAGACCGTCCCGGCGCACCTCGACCTCCAGCCACTTGGAAAGCGCGTTCACGCAGGACACGCCCACGCCGTGCAGACCGCCCGAAACCTTGTAGGAGGAGTTGTCGAACTTGCCGCCCGAATGCAGCACCGTCATCACCACTTCGAGCGCGGTCTTGTTGCGGTACTTCGCGTCGCGCATCTTGTCCACAGGGATACCGCGCCCGTTGTCTTCCACCGTCACGCTGTTGTCGATGTGAATGGTGACTTTGATCTGATCGCAGTGGCCCGCCAGCGCCTCGTCGATGCTGTTGTCGACCACCTCGTAGACGAGGTGGTGGAGACCGCGAAAACTCGTGTCGCCGATATACATGGCCGGACGTTTTCGAACGGCCTGAAGTCCCTCAAGAACTTGGATTGAATCGCCTGTGTAACCTGTGTTTGCCATTGCACTTACCTCTATTTGGACCCCCGGCGCGACAAGACTGTTTTGTGAATCACGACATTATATCATAAGGCAATGATCAAAACAACCCTTTGACCCCCATATTTGGAGGTATTTCACAGAATTGACCGGCTATCTTGTGGGATGAGGGCGGCTATTTCCATGCAAAGGGTACGACTGGAAAATCGGCGAAAAAACGGGTCAAATCCTCGTCAGAGGAAGGAGGGCATGTGGGGGACGGGGTGCTTCGCAGAAGGGTTTTTCTTTGTCCAAAACGCCCAGGGCGCGGCACCCAATGGTCGTTCGTTCGTGTCTGTCCGTGTTCGTCTGTGCCTGTCCGGGTTACGTAAGGGGCATTCGTGTCAGGAACGCCCCGCCATAAACCGGTCCCAGAGGTCTTGGCGGATGAACACGGTGAGCAGTCTACCGGGCCGCAGTCCGTGAGTTTCCACGAAATACGGGTCCTTGAGCAGGGGTTGGAGCTTGGGCGCCAGTTGCGGTGCCGTGATAATGACCGGGGCGTCGGGCGAGGGGGGGATGTCGCTCCAATAGCCCACCCGGGTCAGGTCGCGGAAGTACCAGGGCAGCGGCCAGTAGTCGCCGCCGGGCTGGATGATGTGCACCTCCAGGGCCTTTCCGGCCGGATCCACCGCGCACAGCTCATGCACCCGGTCCGCCAGCCGTGTCACCGCAGTGCTGGTGTGGGCGTAGGCGTAGGGATTGCGCGCATCGGCGGCATACACGAAATTGCCCTGCCAGGCCTGTCGCGCCTCAAAGGCCGCCGCGCACAGGACGACCGCGCACAGCACCGCCTGCACCGGCCGCCACCGGCCCGCCTTGACCAGCCACGCGGCACCCACCCCCGCCAGCAGGATCATCCCCTGGAAGAAGATTAGGACGTTCCAAGGCGTTTTATAGGCGAGCAGCGAGAATACCGCCGTCAGAATCAGCGTCAGAAAGACCAGAAAACGGCCCAGAAGCGCCGAACGGGCCTCAATCCCGACTCCCCGCCGTCCCAGCAGCACGATTGCCCCCAGGGCCGCCAGAACCAGCACGGGGGCTTCGCTCCATTTTGGACCGGCGGTCCGGTAGGTCCAGCCGAGGAGGGAGAAGTAGTAGTACCAGGGCTTGTCATGCAAAGCCGAGCTGCCCGCCCCCTCCGCGCCCCGGTGCAGGTAGGTCGTGAACGCCATGACGGAGTCCACCACCCCGTGCGGGTAGGTGAAGAAGGACGAGAAGAAGGTGACAGACACGAGGACGGCCGACGCCACCAGCACAACGCAGTGCAGTGCCAACGCGCGCACGGAGAGTCTTTCCGCCGGGGTATCCTCCGGGAAAAGGGCGGGCCAGCGGCCGTCACGCCAGCGGCTGTAGAGGAGGGTGAGCACCTTTGCGAGGGCCATCGCGGCAAAAATGACCACGCAGGTTTCCTTCGTGGCATGGACCAGTCCAAGACAGGCACCTGCGCCCAGCGCCCAACCGAAACCCGGCTTTCTCCACCAGCGCCACGCGCAGGCCAGCGCCGCGTAGACGAACAGCACGAGCAGCATTTCCTGGATGTAGTAGCGGCTGTAGTAGGTCATGGCATGGGACACCGCCGTCAACAGGGCCGCCCAAAAGGCCGCCCAGCGGCCCAGTGGCAGCACCAGCAAGCCCGCCAGCGCCACCATCGCGATGCCGCACAATGCGGGTATCAGCCGGTATTCCGTGATGGTGGAGTCGCGGAACGTGTCCACGCCCGCCGCCTTGAACTCTGCCAGGGCCATGAAGTAGAGCGTCGGGCCATGGTGTTCTTTCGGGTCGTAATGGTAAATCCCCGTTTCCAGCAGGCGTCCCGTCTTGACTGCCTGGTTCGCCTCGTCCCCGTGCAGGGGGCGCTGATCCAGCGCGGTCAGGCGAAACGCCGCGCCAATCGCCACCACGGTGGCGAAAAGAAACACAAACAATGCAGTCTCATACTGTTTCATGCCGATTACCTTACGTGCCGCGCACCGGGAAAGCAAGCAGGAACAAGAACCAGCGCCATGCCTCATCTTTGAGTGCGGTGGCCATGCCGCCGCTTTTCTTCGCCGGGGCCACGCCCCGGCACAGCGGAAGCGCAGCTTCTGCCAAAGCGGCG
>CAIXUF010000433.1 GCA_903922535.1 Candidatus Hydrogenedentota bacterium | reverse complement strand
GAGAAGGCGACGGACCGCTGCGAGGCCGTCGCGTCCATCATCCAGAGCATCGTGATCGAGGCTTCCTAATCCCATGATTCCCCTCTCGGTCTGGATTATCGTGGGGATTACCGTCGTGGTGGCGCTGGCCTTCGACGTCATCAACGGCTTCCACGACGCCGCCAACTCCATTGCCACCGTGGTGTCCACCCGCGTGCTCACGCCGCGCCAGGCGGTCATCTGGGCGGCCTTCTTCAACTTTCTCGCCGTGCTGATCTTCAAGCCCCAGGTGGCCCACACCATCAAGAGCATTGTCCGCATCGATCCCGGCGATCCGGCGTTCGTCTACGTCGTGCTGACGGGGCTTGTCGGCGCCATCGTGTGGGACCTGCTCACCTGGTGGTGGGCCATGCCCACCAGTTCGTCCCACGCGCTCATCGGTGGGCTGGTCGGCGCGGGCATGGCGCACAAGGGCCTGCCGGTGATCGAAATGTCCAAAGTTGCCAGCACCGTGGCGTTCATCCCCCTCGCCCCCCTGATCGGTTTTGCCGTCGCCTACGTGGTGATGGTCACCGTGTACTGGATCTTCTGCCGCTGGCGCCCGCTCCAGGTCGACAGACTGTTCCGCAAACTGCAATTGTGCTCGGCCGCGCTGTGGTCACTCGGCCACGGCGGCAACGACGCGCAAAAGACGATGGGTATCATCCTGGCGCTGCTGGTCGCGGCGGGCATGGTCAAGCCCGACACAGAACTGTCCCTGCTGCACCTCAACACGGCCTGGATTGTGCTGCTTTGCGGCGCGGCGATGGCCCTTGGCACGACGATGGGCGGCTGGCGCATTGTCAAGACCATGGCAATGCGCATCACCAAGCTGCGGCCCTACAGCGGGTTCAGTGCCGAGCTGGGCGGGTCGATCACCCTGTTCTTTGCGACGCACCTGGGCATTCCGGTGTCCACCACCCACACTATCACCGGCGCCATTATCGGGGTCGGGGCGACGAAAAAGCTGTCGGGCATCAAGTGGGGCGTGGCCCAGCGCATCATGTGGGCGTGGATCGTCACCATCCCCGCCTCCGCGACCGTCTCCTCGCTGTGCTTCTACGCCATCAAGTTCTTCCACCCGGCATTCTGAGCGGGGTCCCACTGTCATCCCGTACGCAGTGATGGATCTTGTCTCCGGAAAGATGCCCGCACGCGGATAAGATCTTCACTTCGCTCCGCTCCGCTCAGGATGACAAAGGCGCATCCGGGCCGAAGTCGGGCTCGATGAAACTGGTGCCCAGTATCTGGTCCAGCATCCCCAGCTTTTCATGGCGGAACTGTTCTGCAAAGGCCATGCCGGCGGCGTGGCCCACTTTGGCGCAGTGATCCCGTATGCCCGTCTCGATGATCTGCCCGTGCATGCCGCTGTCGCCGCCTTGAAGCATGGGCAACTCCACGCCCAGCGCCCTGGCCTCCAGCGCCAGCGCATCGACCGTCAGCACCATCTGGGAGTCGTGCGCGAGCAGCGCCGCCACTTTCTTCCCAATCACGGGGGAAATGTCCACAAACAGCCCCGCATGGTGCGGCACCTTGGCGAACCAGTACGCCTCCGTGACCATGTGTGGCCCGTGCGCGTGTTCGGGATAAAACAGCGGGTTGGATGCAAACGCCGCCGCCTCCAGCGTGGCCATGGCCACGGCACGGTGGTCGGGATGGTCCTCATAGGGCGCGAAGGGGTCCCAGCTCATCACGATGTCCGCCTTGACCTCGCGGACCATCGCCATCACCATGCCGCGCAGCGCATGGGGTTCCACCCGGTCCAGTTCGCCGTCGGGATACCCCGCCAGCCGCACCTCGCGCAGTCCCAGGATGCGCCCCGCCGCAACGGCCTCTTCGGCGGATAGGCGTATGAGTTCCTCCCGCGACAGGCGGTATGATCCGCGCGAGTTGTCCGTGAGAATGTACTCATACACGTCATAGCCCAACTCGTCCACAAACCGGGCCACCGTGCCGCCCGCCATGAATTCCATGTCGTCGGCGTGCGCCACGACCACCAGAACCGTCTTCTTGCGCTTCATCTCCAGCCCAGCCTCTCCATCCACCCGGCCCATCCGGGAGGCGTTTGCGGGGAGTATAGCAGAGGGGGCGGGCCGTCGGCCTTCCTACAGGAGAACTTGAGACCTCCGTTTGCTTTCAGCCCTGTGCCGCTGATTGACTGCCGGAGAAGTCAGGAGAGGGTCCCGGTTTGCGGGGGGCGTTTAGCCTTTCGGCGAGGTCCTCCGGCGCGGTAATGGGCATTTCACACATGTTGCCGCGGCAGAGGTACACCGCAGTGGCACCGCCCACCGGGCCGAGGTCCGCGGTAAGCGGCAGGTTTGCAGGCTTTCCGTCGGGGCCAAGGGTGCGGGTCAGGCTGCGGTGCGGCAGGAAGCGTTCATGTATTACCCGCAGGAAGGCGCACTCCGCCTCGGGACCGTCGTTGCCGGGGGCAAGAACCAGCGCCAAGGGATCGGACAACGCCAGGTCCACCGCGCCGAGCATGTTGAGAAACGCCTGTGGCGCGGCGGCCATCAGGCCCGCCTGCGAGGACAGTATCGCCGTCGCGCGATCGCGCCAGTCGTTCCGATCAAGATGGCGGGACAAACGCAGCAGCGCCCGGGCCGCCATGCTGTTGCCCGACGGCTCGGAACCGTTCTGCACCGGCCGGGAGCGGGCGATAATGCCCGTGTGCCGGGCCGAGGTGTGAAAGAGCAGCGGACCGTCCGGGTCGCCAAATTCTTCCAGCAACAGATCCATGAACCTTTCCGCATGCTTAATCCATGGTGGGTCGAAGGTGGTTTCGTAGAGGTCGACGCATGCGTTTGCCGCGCAGGCGTAATCGTCCAGATAACCCGGACCGGCCCCGCGCCCTGCCCGCCAGGACCGCAGCAGCATCCCGTCGCAAAACATGTCATTGATGAGGAAGTGCCCCGCGCGCACGGCCGCACCGGCATAGCGTGGCGTTTCGAGCACCTGCGCGCCGCGGCAGCAGGCGGAGATCATCAGCCCGTTCCACGCGGCAACGGCCTTGTCGTCCAAACCGGGCCGTACCCGCATGTCCCGCAATGCGCGCAGGCGTTCACGGCATGCGGCCATCCGGGTTTCCAGGGCGTCCGCGGCGATGCCCAGTTCGGGGGCCAGCGTTTCCAGGGGCTGTGGCAGGTGCAGAATGTTCTGCCCCGCATGGTACGGCTCGCGGGAACTGAAATTGCCGTCCCTTTCCACGCCATAGGCGCGGATGAAGATCGGGCCGTCGTCCGGGCCAAGCGCGTCGAGCAGTTCGGCCTGTGTCCACAGATAGAAGCGGCCCTCCTGCCCTTCGCTGTCGGCATCCTCGCTGGAAAGGAATTCGCCCTTGGACCCGCAGAGATCGCGCAGCACATAGTCGAGGGTTTCGGCGGCGACACGGCGAAACAGTGGCATGCCCGTGACTTGTGCCGCTTCGAGACAGGCCACGGCCAGTTGTGCGTTGTCGTAGAGCATTTTTTCGAAATGCGGCACGAGCCACTTCCCGTCGGTGGAATAGCGGTGAAACCCGCCGCCGAGCTGGTCATACAGCCCGCCCCGCGCCATGTGGTCCAGCGTGTGCACCACCCTGTCCACGGCCTGTGCGCTGCCCGTGCGCCGCGCGTCGCGCAGCAGCAGCTCGATGGAGGCGCTCGACGGGAACTTGGGTGCCGCCCCCCAGCCGCCGCTGGCGTCGTCATAGTTGCGTTCCAGTTCACGGACCGCGTCGTCCATCAGCGAGGCGTCCAGCGGTTGCGCGGTTGCGCGGGGAAGGGGTCCGCTCCCGAGCCGGTTGCGCACATGCGCGGCCAGTTCGGCCGCGCCCGACAGCACCGCGTCGCGTCGCTGGGCCCACGCCTCCGCCACCGACGCCAGCACCCGGCGGAAACCGGGCCGGCCGTAGTAATCCTCCGGGGGATAATAGGTGCCGCCGTAGAACGGCTGCAGGTCCGGTGTGAGAAACAGGCTCATCGGCCATCCGCCCGCGCCGGTCATCGCCACCACCGCGGCCATGTAGATTTCGTCCAGGTCGGGCCGCTCCTCACGGTCCACCTTGATGCACACGAAGTCGCGGTTGAGTCGCGCGGCGATGCCCGCGTTTTCAAAAGACTCCCGCTCCATCACATGGCACCAGTGGCAGGCGGCATAGCCGATGGACAGAAATATCGGTTTGTCCTCCGCCCGCGCCCGTGCAAGTGCCTTCTCGCCAAAGGGATACCACTCCACCGGATTGTGCGCATGCTGCAACAGATAGGGACTCGTGGCATCGATTAGACAATTCGTCGTCATTACATTCACCTATATGGGGAACGCCAAGGGTTCCGCCGCCATTCCGGTGAAAACGGGAACAGCCCCCGTTGAGATTCGGGCAAGTGCGGCAACGGCCTCATTGGCGCCCAGCCCGTCAACAGGACGCCTGTCTCCGGGGAAGCCCGAAAGTGGACCCATTCCGCGGAAGAACCCGTCCTTGACTCATTTTTCCGCCGTATGGTAGGCTTCACGCTGCCCAGTGGGCAGCAAACACTCAGGTTTGCCCGCGCTAGACGGGACGGTAGCGGTGTCCTGCACTCGAAATCCGCTTAGCGAGGTTGAATTCCCGCCCGAGGGCGTTATGTTCTTTAGCTGGTACGGGATCCCCGGCGATGACGGTTGGGTCCTGCGCGATGGGATGTCGGCGAACCCGGTCAGGTCCGAGAGGAAGCAGCCGCAGTCGAATTTTTCCATGTGTGCAGGGCTGCCCGGCCCGAGCCGGACGAACCCGGGGGCCGTTCTGGACAGTACGCTCGACGGCGGGTGCGCGGGCTCCTTTTTTTTCTTTTGCACAGGCCGGAAACCCGGCGCGAGGCGGGATGGCTGACACGAACTACACTGTTCTGGCGCGCAAGTGGCGCCCGCAGCTTTTCGACGAGGTGGTGGGCCAGGAGCACATCACCCGGACGCTGAAGAACGCCATCGCGTCGGGGCGCATCCACCACGCCTTCCTGTTCATCGG
>CAIXUF010000432.1 GCA_903922535.1 Candidatus Hydrogenedentota bacterium | reverse complement strand
CGACCAAGGGCGAGCCGTGCCCGTCCACGCCGAAAGCGCCTCTGACCGGCACAGTTCCGCGCCCAGTGCGCTGCGCCCGCCTGAAAATCCCCGCCACAAAGGCCAATCGGGGCGCTGCGAGCCCGCGCATGGACGCCGCAGGCGTGTGCCCCGGCAGAAGCGAATCCTTACGTGCGGATTCTGGACGGATGGCGACGGCTTGTTCGACAATTTCCGGAGGCGATCTGCGACTGGTACGCTGGTCAACGACCCAGGCAGTTGTGTCGGGAATCCTGCTCCGGACATAACTTCAATCCACGGAACGCCCTCGGCGCCCGCGCCGGACATGAACAGGGGTCACGGCGGGTCCGGCATTTCGTGAATGTGAAATGCCTTTCCCCAATGGCGCAGCATCATATAGGCCAGGCGAAGGGTCCGGTGAGGGTAGCGCAGCACAAGTCCCCGGTGCCGCCATATGGTTGACGGGCGCAGGTAAAAACCCCTGAACAGCCTGCGTTCATGCACTGCGGTTCTGCGGGCAATGGAATCGTCCTTGAAACGGCACACATATGGAATGAGAGAGAAATCAATTTCGTCTTTGACCTGCTCAAAGAAGGGCGTCCCCTTGTAGGGTGTCAGGATGTTGATGCTGATGAAATCCAACGGCGAATCCATAATGCCCCGGTACGTTGCCTGAAATTCCTCCTCGGTTTCCGCGGGCGCGCCCAAGAGAACAAAACCCCAGCATTCGATGCCGGCTTCCCGGACAAGCCGAAGTTGGGGATTGATGGTTCTTGGGTCAACGCCCTTCCTCAGATAGTCGAGCACCTTCCCCGAGTAACTCTCGACGCCGACAAGTATCCGGACGCAGCCGGCGCGTTTCATCCAGTCCAGCATCTCCCGGTCAAGCGTGTCGACGCGCGAAAGACAGGACCATTGCACCCGCACGTTCCCATCGAGGATCAGTCTGCAGATCTCAATCACGCGCCTCCTGTTGCACGTGAAGGTGTCGTCCAGAAAGCGTATGACCCGGGCTCCGGCGCAAATCAGGGACTGCATTTCCGCGACAACCCCTTCGGGGGAACGCATGGTCAGGCGCCGGCTGAAGGTCGGCGTGCAATAGCTGCACTGGTATGGACAGCCCCGGGCGCTGAGAATCGCCCCGCATGGCCCGCCCAGCAGCGCCTCCGCGTAATTCCGAATGTCGATCAGCGAATAGTCGGGAAACGGCAGCCGGTCGGGGTCCTCGATTCGCTTCTCCGGATTCGCGAAGATCGCGCCGTCTTGCCGGCGTCCGGCCAAAGCGGGGATCGTGTCAGGGGGCAGGGCTTGTCTTCGGGCCGAAAGATAGTCGGAGAGAACCGCTTCCGGTTCGCCCCGCAGGACAAAGTCCGCGCGCGAGTCCCGCAGGATTGTCTCTGGGAATGCCGTGGGATAGTAGCCGAACACAATGACGGGCAGCGCCGGAAAAGCCCGCTTAATGCGGTCCAGGCATGCCATGTCGTCGCCAATCGACTCGACCCCGGCGAGCGCGACCAGCACATCCGGCGCGTCCCGTCTGATCCGGGCATGGACAAACGATTCGCCCCGGGACTCCGCGATTGCATCAAGGACTTCGACTTCGGCCCCGCTCCATTCCCGCGCGCACGTCGCGAGTTGCAGCAGTTCATGCGGCGGCAGAAGGAACAACGGGGATGCATAGGTGCACATGTAACGGCGCATCAAAGGCACTTGATGAGGGGGATTCAGAAACAGTACTCTCGGCCGCCGGGATTGCACGGACATTAATTCTTGTTGTGCACCGTTAAGCGCCACACTGTGCTCCATTCCATATCGGCCCTGCGTTTCCTGCCTCCGCGGGCGTCTCACCTGTTGAGACCCGCGCGCCCCTTGGAAACTGGAGCGCGCACGCCAGGCATGCCCCTATAATCCGCCGCAAGATGTCCGGCAGTCGCGCGGCGTCCGCCCTTGTCGCATTTCGCCTGTCCGGATTGCTCCGACAGCGGTTTCATCCGTCTGTTCAACGGCAGCTCTTGCGGAGGCGCGGCCGGCGGGGAATGAGCATGCAGCCTTTTGCTGCACGACGGCGTGCAGTGCGTTAGATCCGTACCGTATGCGCGTTCACATACACCGTCGGGGATTGTAGCACAGGTTTGGATGATCCTCAAACGCCCCTTGAAACCGGGCTGCGCGGCGACACCCCGCACTGCCTTCCCGGCTCCCCGCAACGCCTTTGATGGGGTCATCCACGCCCCCCCCCGACAGACCCGTTCACAGCTACTTGAACAGACTTTTTATCAGATAGAGAAACCGGCTGGGCGAGATCATCTCACGGGCGTTTGGCGAGCGCAGAACCTGAAGGATCTTCCCGGGCGAAAAGTATGAAGACGTGGT
>CAIXUF010000431.1 GCA_903922535.1 Candidatus Hydrogenedentota bacterium | reverse complement strand
GGCATGGCCGCCGCACTCAAAACCGGACAGCCGTCCTCATGCCAACCGCACCGATCCCCCGTCTACTCCTCCGGCGGCGCCACACTCACCAGGTACTGCCCCAGCGCCGCGTCATATTCCGCCGTTGCGCAAAACGCCTCCTGCGCCAGACGAAAGCGAGTCGCATAGGAAACCGAACCCTCGTGCGCGCGCAGTTCGTGCATCACGAGCGGATAACGCTGCGGGTTGACCACCGCCGTAACATAGCGGTGGTTCTTCGCCGCGGAACGCAGCATGGCCACGCCGCCGATGTCCACCTGGTCAATCACCTCGTCCGCCGAAATGCCCGGACGCGCAACCATTTCGGAAAGCGGCTGCAGATTCACCACAACCATGTCGATCCACTTCATATCGTAGGCCTGGATCTGCTCCACGTGCAGTTTGCTGTCCCGCACCCCCAGCAGCCCCGCATGCACCTTCGGATGCAGCGACTTGACGCGGCCGTTCAGCAGTTCCGGAACGCCCGTGAAATCCGCGATGCTCTGCGCCGGAATGCCCGCCGCATGCAGCACCGACAGGGTCCCGGTCGTGCTGATAATCTCCACGCCCAGTTCCGCCAGCAGCCCGGCCAGTTCCACCAGCCCCGTTTTGTCGTGACAACTAAGAATGGCACGTTCAATCTTGCCCATCGAGTGACCTCCAGCCGCATCCCCCAAGGACGCGTCAGACACGATAAACCCAAAAGGAAGTGGATGATACGCAATTCACCGATATAAAGTCGAATGCATTCGAACCCTTGCACGGACGGACCGTTTTTGGCTATCATCTTGTTACCAAATTGGTAAGAATGTGGTAGAATATGATCGTTAGAGGTCTGAAAGTTATCGAGGATTGCAAGCGCATCCATGCCGACAGTGCAGGACCGCTCGACGCGTGGGTGGACGATGCAAGTGCCGCCCAATGGACCAAGATGCAGGACATAAAGAACCGCTTCCCGCAAGCAAAGGTGATCAACGCCAGTCGAGTCGTGTTCAAAATCAAGGGAAACAGTTACAGGCTCGTGGCCGCAATCAACTTCCCGGCCCGCATTGTACTGGTACGATTCGTCGGCACCCATGCTGAATACGACAGAATAGACGTGGAGACCATATAATGAATATCACCACCGATGCCGAATATCAGGCGACATTGGACGCCATGAACGCGCTTATCAATGCCGTCCCCGACTCCCCCGAGATGAACCTGCTCCTCGTGCTCTCCCGCGCCGTGGGCGAGTACGAGGAACATGAGCATCCGATCACGGTACCCGACCCGGTTGACGCCATTCTGTTCCGCATGGACCAAATGGGATGGCGCCAGAAAGACGTCGCGACCCTGTTTGGCGGCCCAACCAGGGCATCCGAAGTGTTCAACCGCAAGCGGCCCCTCACAAAGCACATGATTCTGGCAGTGCACCGGTTCATGGGTATCCCACTCGAAACCCTGCTTTCTGAGACGAGCACGACCCGTGCCGCGGTGTGACAAGTTCTTCCCAATTGGCGATTGAGTACAGACAAGGATGAATACCCCTTTGCTGATTTCGCGAGAACTGGCGGTCTCCGTGAATTATGCGCTATAATTGATTCTTCAAGCGGGCTGAACGGTCGCGGCGGGTTTCGGCCTGTCGAGGAAAGTCCGGGCTCCATAGGGCAGGGTGCTTCGTAACGCGAAGGCGGGGCAACCCGACGGAAAGTGGCACAGAAAATATACAGCCGGCGCTTGCGCCGGCAATGGTGAAAAGGTGCGGTAAGAGCGCACCAGCGTCGTGGTGACACGGCGGCTAGCCAAACCCCACCTGGAGCAAGTCCAAATAGGGGACCCATGATGTGGCCCGCATCAGTCCCGGGTTGGACGCTAGAGGCGCGCGGTGACGCGCGTTCGAGAGGAATGACCGTTCAAGGGGCCCAGTGTCCCTGGACAAAACCCGGCTTACAGGCCCGCTTGATTTAACGCGCGCCCCTTGGCGCGCGTTTCTTTTGACTTTGCGCAGGTGGTATTCCTCTTGCCGACGGGGCAGGCGAGACGCCTGCGGTACGCAAAGGCAGGCGAGACGCCTGCGTTACGGGGCGAACACGACGGGCGGGACGCCTGCGGTACGCGGCGCGCTGCTGCAAATTGCAACCTCCGCCGCGTTTTTGATAGAATATAGGTTCTGTGTGCCTGCCCAAAACTGGAAAATGCCGTGAATCAGTTGCTTATACCCGTTACGGCGGTGGGGGACGAAGGTCTCCCCTTGGACATCCTGGTCAAGATTCCGGAGGTGCAGCCGCCGGACACGCCGCTGGTGCCAATCGAAGTGGTTCATGTGCAGGGAGTTGTGCTTGCTGTTGACAATGATTTCCTGTTTCAGGGACACTTGAAGGGCGTGTATGAACGGCCCTGTGACCGTTGCCTTGAAGCGGCGCGCGTGACTTGGGAACTTGAGGTTGGCTGGCTCTTCGAAGAAGGGCCGGGCGGCGTCTATTCCCCGAAAACGCTGGATGACGACACTGACGAGATGGACGAGGCGCTCATTGAACGCCACCCTTCGCAAGCCGGGACCATGGACTTGGGACCCTGTGTTTGGGAAGAGGTGGTGCTGAATGTGCCGCTAAAGTTTTTGTGCAAACCGGACTGCCGGGGCCTGTGCCCCCGGTGCGGGGCAAATCGCAATGAAACGCCCTGCACGTGCGGTTCCGGAGAACCCTTGAATGATGCGCCCGTGAACGCGCTGGCCGATCTGGCCCGGCTGTTCCCGGACTTGGCGCCAAAAAAGTCAGAGGAATAGATTAAATGCCGGTACCAAAAAGAAGAACCGGGAGCGCGAAGCAGGGCATGCGCCGTTCCCACCATGCGTTGACCGCGGCCAATGTCACCGAATGCCCCGATTCGGGTGATCCGAAACTGCCCCATCGCGTTTGCCTCAAGAGCGGCTTTTACAAGGGACGCCTGGTAATCAAGCCGAAGAACGGCTGATCGCCCCATCCTGGAAAAAGCAATGAGAATCGCCGTTGACGCCATGGGCTCGGACAACTCGCCCGATGTCGAAGTGGAGGGGTCTGTCCACGCCAGTCTCAACAGCGACATCCATGTCGTTTTGGTCGGGGACGAGGCGCTGCTGAACAGCAAACTGGCGGGCTACCCCAAGCGGGGACAGATTAGCATCCGTCCCGCGACCCAGTGCATCGGCATGCATGAACAGCCCGTGATGGCCGTGCGCAACAAGAAGAACTCCTCGCTGCTCGTCGCCATGCGCCTGGTCAAGGAGGGCGAGGCGTCCGCCGTCGTCAGCGCGGGAAACACCGGCGCGGTCATGGTGGGTGCCCGCACCGTGCTCGGCCCCATCCGGGGCGTGGCGCGCTCGGCCATAAGCCAGGCGCTCCCCACGCTGCACGGACGGGTGGTCATGCTTGATTTGGGTGCCAATGTGGACTGCACGACACGGCAGCTCTGTGAATTTGCCGAGATGGGCATCGCCTATTCCCGTTACGCGCTTGGCGTGGAAAGCCCGCGCGTCGGCCTGCTCAACATCGGCGAAGAGGGCCAGAAGGGCGGCGCTGTCGCCCGCGAGGTCCACCAGACCCCCAGCAATGCCAAGCACATGAATTTTGTGGGCAACGTTGAACCCAAGGCCGTGTACGAGGGCAAGGCGGACGTGGTGGTCTGCGACGGGTTCATCGGGAACCTCTTCCTGAAGACCAGCGAGGCCGCCGCCTATTTCATGGGCAAACTGCTCCGTGAGCAGTTTGAAAGCACCTCCATGAACAAACTGGGGGCCGTGCTGGCGGGCAAGGCGCTGCGGGACCTCAAGCAGCGGGTCGACCCCAATGAATACCACGGCGCGCCCCTGCTCGGCATCAACGGGACCGTGATTATCCTGCACGGCTCCTCCACCGCGCGCGGCGTGGAAAACGCGATTTACGGGGCAAAGATCGCCGTGGACAACCACCTCAACGACCGCATCCGCGAGAACATCAACCGGCTGCGGCAACACGACGTCACCATACCGCAGCCCGAGGACAGCGGGGAAGGCTGACACCCGCACCGCCCGCCACCCCGCGCATGGGCCCGACAGGCGGCATGCCTTCAGAGGAGGCCCATACATGCGCTTCAAGAACAAGGTTGTGCTCGTCACCGGAGGAACACGCGGAATAGGAAGGGCGTGCGCGGAGCGTTTTGCCCGGGAGGGTGCCCATGTGGTGCTCTGCGGCCGTGATGCGGCCACGGCGATTCGTGTGGCGGAGGAAATCGGGCCAAACACGGAGGGGATCGCCTGCGATGTGACGGATGCCGCGGCGGTCAATGCGCTCGTTGCCGCCGTTGAGGCGAAACACGGGACCATCGACGTGCTCGTGAACAACGCGGGAATTGAAAAGAGCGGACTGCTTGTGCGCATGAAGGATGCGGACTGGGACGCTGTCATGCGCACGAACATGACCGGCACGTTCCATTTCTGCCGCGCCGCCGCCCGGGGTATGCTTCGGAAAAAGTCGGGCCGCATCGTCAACATCAGTTCGGTGCTTGGCCTGCGCGGCCAGGGCGGCCAAACCCACTACTGCGCCTCCAAGGCCGCCATCATCGGCTTTTCAAAGGCCTATGCAAAGGAGGTGGCAAGCCGCAACATCACCGTAAACGTGGTCGCGCCGGGATACACGGTTACCGACATGACCGCCTCCATTTCCGGCGCCACGCGCGACGAACTCATTGGCACCATTCCTCTCCAGCGCGCCGCACAACCGGAGGAAATCGCCGCTGCCGTGGCCTTTCTCGCCTCCGACGACGCAGCCTACATCACCGGGACCGTCCTGTGCGTTGACGGTGGCCTTGCCATGTAAGGACCCACGCGGCTTGGGCTAGTTTCCCAACGCCTTGCCTATCGCGTCCACGGCCGTTTGCAGCACCTTGATTCGGGCGTGGCATTTGTCGTTGGCCTCAACAATGGTCCACGGGGCGTGAGTTGTTGATGTCTGCTCGATCATCGCCGAAACGGCGATCCGGTAGTCATCCCACTTCTCCCGGTTGCGCCAGTCCTCCTCGGTGATCTTCCACTGCTTCTCCGGCGTGTTCTGTCGTTCATTGAAGCGCCGCAGTTCCTCCTCCTTGGAGATCTGCAACCAGAATTTAATCACCACCATGCCGTGGGCCACCAGGTCGGACTCAAACTCGTTAATCTCCCGATAAGCGCGCAGCCATTCCTCCGGCCGGGCAAAACCCTCCACCCGCTCGACAAGCACACGCCCGTACCAGGTGCGGTCAAACAACGAAAAGTGTCCCGCCTTGGGCAGCGCCCGCCAGAACCGCCACAGGTGATGGTGCAGTTTTTCCACCCCGTCCGGCGCGGCAATCGGCACCACCTCGTATCCGCGCGGGTCCAATTCACGTGTCAGCCGCTTTATGGCCCCGCCCTTCCCCGCCGCGTCCGACCCCTCAAACGCCAGCATCACGGGCAGCCGCTTGCGGTAGCACAGGTATTGCAGCCGCCTCAGTTCGGCCTGCAGTTTGGGCAGTTTCTTGTCGTATTCCTCGCGGGGCATGGACAGATCCAGATCAATATGATCGAGCGGGCTGCTGCGGTGCGGCGGCAGCGTCGGTGTCTGCACGGGTGGGGGTGCCGGACGGTTTAGCGCCATGTCAAAGGCCGCGGCCAGCGTCTCCGCCACTCTCAGGTTGCGCAGGCGCTCGTCCGTTCCCGAAATCAGGGTCCAGGGCGCGTAGGGCGTCGAAGTTTCCCGAAGCATGTCCTCGGCAAGGCGCGCATATTTGTCATACTGCTTGTGCCGCCTTTTTTCGGCGGACCCAACCTTCCAGGAAAACGCCGGGTCCTCCTGGAGCTTCTTAAAGCGCTTGGACTGTGTCGCCGCGCTGATGTGCATGAAAAACTTCACAATCACCGTGCCGTCGTCGGCAAGCTGCCGTTCAAACACGCGAATCTGCTCATAGGCCACGGCCAGATTCGCCTTGCGGTCCTCCTCTATCGGATCGTTCCACACCTCGCGGTACCAACTGTGGTTGAACACGGCCAGCGTGCCCCTCGGCGGGAGCAGGTTCCAAAACCGCCACATCGGCGGATACATGCGCTCCACCGCTGTGGGCGGGGTGGCGTTGTGCACCTTGAATCCGCGCGGATCCAGCGGCTGCACCAGCCGGCCGATGGTGGAACCCTTCCCCGCCGCGTCCCACCCCTCAAAAACCACCAGCACCGGTATCCCTGCGGCGCGCAGCCCCCGCTGCGCCTCCCCCAACTGGAGATCCAGCGCCTCCTGCGCCGCCCGATATTCTTCCTTGCCCAGCTTGGCCTTCAAGTTGACCGTCTCAAGCATCGGCTTGCCCTCCATGCCCGCCGCCCGGTATGCTGTTGCGGGGGCTGTTCACGCCTCTGAAGTAGGATAACACAATTCCGGAGTGCCCATGGGACACCCCGTCATCAGAAAAGGAAACAAAAATGCGGGTAGGAATCATCGGCATGGCACGGTCCGGCAAGACGACCGTGTTTAACGCCCTCACCGGTGCCCATGCGGCCGTCGGCGCCTACGGAAGCCGCGACGCCAACGTCGCCGTCATCAAGGTCCCCGACGCGCGGGTCGACCGTCTGTCCGAAATCCACAAGCCAAAGAAGAAGACCTACGCGGAAATCGAGTTCCTGGACATCGCCCCCAACGAGGCCGCCGACCAGGACAAGGCGCTCGACAGCGCCGCCATGACGGTGCTGAAGAATGCGGACGCGCTGGTCCATGTGGTGCGGGCCTTCAAGAACGACAACATCACGCACCCCATGAACAGCGTCAATGCCGTGCGGGACGTGCGCGCGCTGGAGGAGGAACTTCAGCTTATCGACCTCATCATCATCGAGCGCCGCGTGGAGCGGCTCGACAAGGAACGCAGGCACGACCGCGAATATGAGGTCATGCAGCGCTGCAAGGCGCACCTGGAAAACGGCGAGCCGCTGCGCACGCTGGAGTTTGACGCCCATGACGCGGGACTGCTCCGCAGCTACACCTTCCTGTCCCAAAAGCCGCTCATGGTGCTGGGAAACTACGGTGACGAGGCCATCGGCAACGATGACCCCGCGGGACTGGACGCCACGGCACAGGCCCTCGGCCTTTTCCATATCGACTTTTGCGGTGCCATGGAGATGGAGGTCACGCAGTTGCCCGAGGAGGATCGCGCCACTTTCCGCGAGGAACTCGGCCTCGGCGAGGAATCGAAGACCCGGTTCATTCAGGCAGCCTATGACATGCTGGGCCTGATGAGCTTCCTTACCGCGGGCGAACCGGAAGTGCGCGCGTGGACCATCCACAAGGGCACCAAGGCCGTGGACGCCGCCGGCGTCATCCATTCCGACATCCAGCGCGGGTTCATCCGCGCCGAGACCGTCGCCTACACCGACTTCATCGAGGCCGGGAACATGCACAAGGCCAAGGAAAAGGGAAAGGTCCGCCTGGAAGGAAAAGAGTACATCGTCCAGGACGGCGACATACTCCTGTTCCGTTTCAACGTGTAAGCGGAGACGCATTTGGCATAGTCGGGCCGCGCGCAGATTGACGCCCGGGTCAAATCAGGGCGGTTCACCCATGAGCAAGACACAGATGACATATTCTGAAAATCGCTTCTTCGTCAGAATCTGTGGGTAACTTCTGGCTCGGGCAGGTCGCCCATCGTGTGAAACAGGGCGATTCTTAGCACTTCATAGCTTCTGTAGCCGTAGGCTTTTCTCGTGATCAAATTGACGCGGCGGTTCATGCCCTC
>CAIXUF010000430.1 GCA_903922535.1 Candidatus Hydrogenedentota bacterium | reverse complement strand
CACCTGCCAGAAGCGGCCGGCATCGGGATAGGTGGGCACGCCCTCGAACATGAGCGAGGTGGTGCCGTTCGCAAGCGCGCCGTACACGATGTAGGAGTGGCCCGTGACCCAGCCGATGTCGGCCGTGCACCACCAGATGTCGCCGTCCTGGATGTCGAACACGTACTTGTGGGTCAGCGCGCAGTGCAGCAGGTAGCCGGCGGTGGTGTGTACCACGCCCTTGGGCTTGCCGGTGGACCCGGAGGTGTAGAGGATGAACAGCGGGTCTTCGGCGTTCATCGACTCGGCCGGGCAGTCCGCCGAGGCCGTCGCCATTAGCTCGTCATAGTACAGGTCGCGGCCCTCAACCATGTTGCACGGGTCGTTCGTGCGCTTGACCACGATGACCTTCTCGATGCTGGCGCAGGCCGGCTTGGACATCGCGTCGTCGGCGATGGCCTTGAGGCTGATGTGCTTGCCCGAGCGCAGCGACACGTTCGAGGTGATGATCAGCTTGCAGGCCGCGTCCTCGACGCGCGTGGCGATGGCGTCGGCGCTGAACCCGCCGAACACAATCGAGTGGATCGCGCCGATGCGCGTGCAGGCCAGCATGACGATCGGCAGCTCGATGATCATGGGCAGGTAGATGCAGATGCGGTCGCCGCGCTTGACACCCAGGCCCTTGAGGATGTTTGCGAACTTGCACACGTCGGCGTGCATTTCCTTGTAGGTGATTTTGACCACGTCCTCATCGGGTTCGCCCTGCCAAATCATCGCGACCTGGTCCCCCCGCGTGGCCAGGTGACGGTCCAGGCAGTTCACCGACACATTCAGTTCGCCGTCCTTGAACCAGGTGTGGCTGATGGACCGGGCGTCGGTGTTCCAGTTGTATTCCAACGACTTGGTCGGCATTTTGGACCAGGTAAGCGTCTTGGCCTGTTCCAGCCAGAATGCGTCCGGCTCCTCAATGGACTGCTTCCACATGGCCTCGTATTGGGCCATGGACTTGATTGCGGCATGCGCGGTGATTTCGGGAGGGGGAGGGAAACTCCGGGTCTCCGTCATCAACGAACTGAATTTCTTGCTGTCATCGTTCCCCATGGTCGATTACCTTTCTGGTTGGTCGGGCCCGGTGTGCGATTCGTCCCACTACGGCAAATCTGCCACCAGGCGACACAGACACACACGCGTTCCGTTCTGGATCGCGACAAACTCTCGAAAAACTCTAATCCGGCCCACAGCGCGCCGACACCATTCCAGCGGGTATATCCGCAGATGGGTTCCATCAGACCCCGTAACGGACGAAAAAAATACTTACCGTTCGTTAGGACGCACGCAGTATAGCCCAATCTTTTAGCATTTTTCAACAAATACCACCCCCATGTCTGCCGACGGGATGGAAAACACGAAAGAAATGCCTGTCCATGCATGCGGGGTATGCCATGTAACCCGTGTCTGCACGTTTTCCAGCCCATGCATGGCCAACGGCAAGTCTTTCATAGAATGCGCAGAGGGCTAAAGGTGTTTACACGTAGAAGAGAAGGTTAGAACTATGCCATACCGACCGAACCGGGAAGCAGGTTTTGTCCCGGCGATGTTCAGTCGTGATAGACTGGGTTGTAGTTTGACATATCGAGGGTTCTTGACGCCGAAGGAACGCTGCAACTGATGCGCACGCTCTACATGAATTTGATGAAACGCCTCAGGCGCACCTCGTCGGGAGCCAATCTGGACGTGGTTCGTCTGGCGGCGAAGGTGGCGGAGCGGGCACACTATGGCCAATTGCGGGCCTCCGGCGAGCCTTATGTCACCCACAGCCTCAATGTGGCGCTGATCCTGGCCAACCTGGGGCTTGACCCGGTCACCTGCGCGGCGGGGATTCTGCATGACGTGCTGGAGGACACGGATGTCACCATCGCCGAATTGCGCGCGCAGTTCGGCGATGACATCGCGCGGGTGGTGGACGGCGTCACCAAGATCAACAAGCTCAACTTCCACGACGACCGCACGACGATGGAGAGCAAGCAGGCACAGAACATCAGCAAGATGCTCGTGGCCACCGCCCAGGATCTGCGCGTCATCATGATCAAGCTGGCCGACCGCCTGCACAACATGCGCACCCTCGAATACCTGGTGCCGGCGCAGCGCGAGCGCATCTCGCACGAAACGCTGGATATCTACGCGCCCATGGCGCACCGGCTCGGCATTTCAAGCTGGAAGTGGGAGCTGGAGGACCACGCCTTCCACCACCTTGACCCGGAGAAATACAAGGAAGTGGCGAGGATGGTCGCGATGAAACGCCGCGAGCGCGAGGCCTACCTCACCGACACGGTGGCGCAGATAGAGCGCGGGCTGAAGGAGTCGGAGGTCCGCGCGCAGGTCATCGGCCGGCCCAAGCACCTGTACAGCATCTACGAAAAGATGCAGAGCCAGGGCAAGGACTTTGCGCAGGTGCTCGACGTGCTCGGCATCCGAATCATCACCCGGTCCGACGCGGAGTGCTACAACGCGCTGGGCGTCGTGCACAGCCTGTGGACGCCCATTCCGGGGCGACTCAAAGACTACATCGCGATGCCGAAGCTGAACATGTACCAGGCGATCCACACAACAGTGATGCGCGAGAACGGCCGGCCCATGGAGGTGCAGATCCGCTCCGAGAAGATGGACCTGGTCGCCCGCGAGGGCATCGCGGCGCACTGGCGCTACAAAGAGGGCGGCAGGGAGGGCGTCAAGGACGGCGGCAAGGCCGCCGATGACAGGCTCGACAACCAGCTCGCCTGGCTGCGCAAGATGTACGACTGGCTCAAGGACGCCGGCGGCCAGGACGGCATGATGGACACGATGCGGCGGGAGTTCCGGCTCACGTTCATCTACGTCTTCACGCCCAAGGGCGAGGTGAAGGAGCTGCCGCAGGGCGCCACGCCGCTGGACTTCGCCTATTTCATCCACTCCCACGTGGGCCACCACTGCATCGGCGCGCGCGTCAACGGCCGCATGGTCACGCTGCGCTACAATCTGCAAACCGGCGACGTGGTGGAGATCCTCACCTCGAAGAACCAGGAGCCCCACCGTGACTGGCTCGACGTGGTGGTGACCGGCCGCGCGCGCACCCGTATCCGGCAGCGGCTGCGCGAAATCGGCGAGCTGGCACCCATTGAGGAGCCCAAGCCGGCGGAGGTCAGGCCGCGCCAGCACACGCCGGGCCGTTTTCCCGCCAAGCAGGCCGAGGTGCGCGAGGTGGACGAGGCCACGCGCCAGAAACTGATCCGCATCGACGGCATCAAGGGCATGGCGGTGCAGTTTGCCAAGTGCTGCAACCCCATGCCGGGCCACGGCATCGTCGGCTACGTGACCAAGACCCCCGGCCTGTCGGTCCACCGCGCCGACTGCGCCAGCTTCCAGCGCAGCGCCAAGGACCCGCGGCGCATCCTCCAGGCCGCGTGGGAGGGCGAGGGCTCCTTCACCGCCCGGGTCCGTGTGGTCACCCGCCACCGGCCCAACCTGCTGGCCGACGTGACCAACGTCCTGCGCCCGCTCAACATCGACATCACCAGCGCCTCTTTCGAGAAGACCGCGCCGGACCGCTATTATTTCGATTTCTCCTTCGTGACGCCCGATCACCACACCATTGAGGGCGTGGTGGCCGCGGTGCGGAACGTGCCCGGCGTGTTTGAGGCCAGCCAGCTTGACGTGAAGGAGCAGCGCCAGGGCGCGCACATGAAGGACGCCGGCTGACGTGGACGGGGAGCATCGGTTTTCACTCGTGTCGGAGTTCGCGCCCGCGGGCGACCAGCCCCAGGCCATCGACGCGCTTGCGCGCGGGGTTGAAGAGGGCCTGAAGAATCAGGTGCTGCTTGGCGTCACCGGTTCGGGCAAGACCTTCACCATCGCCAACGTCGTGGCCCGCACCAACCGGCCCACACTGGTGCTCGCGCACAACAAAATCCTCGCCGCCCAGCTTTACGGCGAGTTCAAGTCGCTCTTTCCGGACAGCGCCGTCGAGTATTTCGTCAGCTACTACGACTACTACCAGCCCGAGGCGTACATAGCCCGGACGGACACGTTCATCGAGAAAGACTCGGCGATCAACGACGAGATCGACAAAATGCGCCACGCAGCCACCCGCGCCGTGCTCACGCGGCGCGACTGCCTCATCGTGGCCAGCGTGTCGTGCATCTACGGCATCGGCTCGCCCGAGACCTACCAGGAACTGCGCGTCGAGGTGAACGAGGGCGACGCAATGGCCCGCGAGCGCCTTGTGGCGGGGCTGATCGCCATGCAGTACGCGCGCAATGACATGGACTTCCACCGGGGCACCTTCCGTGTGCGCGGCGACGTGGTGGACATCTTTCCCGCCTACGAGGCCGAGCGCGCGGTGCGCGTGGAGTTCTTCGGCGACGTCATCGACAGCGTCTCCGAGATTGACCCCCTGCGTGGCGTCACGCTCAAGCGGCTGCGCCGTACAGCCATCTTCCCCGGCAGCCACTACGCCACCACGCAGTCCTCCCTTGACCGGGCGCTGGTCACCATTCGCACCGAACTGGAGGACCGTCTCCGCGAACTGCGCGGGGCGGGCCGGGAACTGGAGGCGCAGCGACTGGAGCAGCGCACCCGGTATGATCTCGAAATGATCGAGGAGACCGGCTACTGTTCGGGCATTGAGAACTACTCGCGCCACCTCGACGGGCGCATGCCCGGCGATCCGCCGGACACGCTGATCAGTTACTTCCCCAAGGATTTCCT
>CAIXUF010000429.1 GCA_903922535.1 Candidatus Hydrogenedentota bacterium | reverse complement strand
GGTGACGGACGCTGCGGTCGCGGGTGCCTCCCGGCGTGCAGAGGCCGCAAGAGCCAGGTGCTTTTGGTTACCATCCGACTGTACCTCGATCATGAACCGGACAGCCACTCCGCTGCGCTTGACGGCGGCAAGGCGCGCGTGGCCATCGACCAGGACCAGCTTGCCCCCCGGCTGGGCAAAACGCAACTGGTCCGCGTTCGGAAAACGCCGAAACCTGCCAGACTTCAATTCGCCGGCTAGGAACTCCACCTTCCACTCCTTGGGCGATCGCTGGTGCTCGTGGCGGCACTCGTTCAAGATACGGGCTGCGAGTGCCGGAGTGATCTCCACCGAGCAGCCACCGCGGAGGATTTGCGTTAACGGCCAGACGTCCTGCAACGAGGACGTGCCCGGGGCAGATGCGGCGCGCCGGGCATTCGAATTCGCAAGGTTTTCCATTTTCCCTTTCCTGTGTTTTCCCTTTCCGAAAGACTGTTTGTTGCCAGTAGGCATTACCGGGGAGCTTCGCTGCCACTGGAAAGGGTCAAAAGAGCGGCAACTTGGCGGGATGTACGGTCCCGGCTCCACGGTAAACTTGATGAAAATCGTCGCGGACTTATGAATCCGCCTGACCACTGACCACCGACCACTGACCCAGACAACCCCGGAAAATCCCGCTAACTGATTGAAAAGAGCAGTCGTGCAAGCCGCGGCTCGCGGTCCAGGGTCAGGTCCCGAGAATTCCCCCGACCTCTCCTCCTCGTCAGTGGATCTGATCCCAATCACCGATTTCGGGGCACGCGCAGGACGGCGGCCCAAAATGGCGCCGCACCGCATCCGTGATATCGCGGGCCGTGAATGGCCGCGCCTGGTCCACGGTGATGCCTGGCCCCCAGAAACGCACGTAGCCGTCACCCGCCATCACTTCGAACTCCTTCGGGATGCCATGAACTGCCTGTAGCGCGCGCACGGCGCCCGGACGCTCCTCAGCAAATCTCGGCGTGATGTCCAGCATCAGAAGACCTCCCGGCTGTTCTCGGCCGACCATGGCAGCGACGGATCGCGCTTCACGCAGAACCGGGCCGGCGGCATGCAAGGCGCATTCGCCGGCTTGGCTACGATTTGGACAACGGGCCGGCATTCCGGTTCATCCGCGAACCGCGCCACTTGGACGCGGTCTGGATTGAAACGCCGTGGATTGAAACTGTTGTCTGCGTCCCAGCACACCAACTGCCCGCATGCGTCGTCGTAACGCTTCAGCATCACCAGCGTGTGCGCCTCAAGATGCTCCTCGTATGTTGCGGAAGGGCCACCGCCGATCGAGCGAAGTATCGAATCGTCGCCATACGGGGCTAGATTGATCTGCACGATCTGTCCGGTCTTGCGCTTGCGAACAACCTCAGCATTGGGCGCATCCAGATAACGCCGGACGCTCACGGCATCACAGAAGGCGATGATGCGCGAGCCTGCATACACAGGGATTCGGTTCATGTTTGGACACACTGGTTCCTACCAAGAATCTCGGACTATTTGTTATGCGCCCGGCCCGTCGGTTCGATGTTTGCGGAATGGTCTTTCGAGGACTGCGCTTTGCGC
>CAIXUF010000428.1 GCA_903922535.1 Candidatus Hydrogenedentota bacterium | reverse complement strand
GAGAAAGGGCTCATCCCCGCGGAAAAGATGGAGGGCAGGACACTGGGTTTCGGCAAGCCCGAGGACCTGTTCTGGCTGATCGAGCAGACCGCCCGGCGCAATGGGGCGGGAGACGTGCTCGCCGACGGTTTCCATGCCGCCGTGAAGCATTTCGGCCCAGAAACAGCGCCCTTCGCCATCCATTGCAAGGGACAGGGGCTTCCGGCCCACATGGCGCAGTTCAAGCCGTCCCAGGCCATCATGTATGCAGCGGTGCCCATCGGCGGCGACCACATGTCCTGCGAGCATGACTGGCTGGCGGTCGGCGGCGACCTGGTCAAGGGATTGGGCGTGATTGGCCAGGCCACGCGCGCCTCGATGGATTTGCCGAAGGTGCGCATGACGGCCTACGGCCAGCATCTCTACAGCATGCTGGACACGCTTACGCTGTGCATGTTCTGCTGGGGGCCGGGCAATCTGTTCACCTACCACGAGATAGTGGATCTTGTCCGTTGCGCCACCGGCTGGGACTGCACCTTCTGGGAGTTAATGAAGGCAGGCGAACGCAAGACGAACATGATGCGGCAGGTCAATGCCCGGCGCGGTCTTACACGCAAAGACGACATCCTGCCGGAACGCCTCTACGAAGCCATGCCGGACGGACCCAGCAAGGGGTTGCACGTGGACCGCGAGCTCTTCCCGCAGATGCTCGACCAGTACTACGCGATTATGGGCTGGGATGCCGCCACGGGGAATCCCACACCGGGGAAGCTTATGGAACTGGGTCTGGAGTGGGCCATGTGAGTGCCTGACCGGAAGTGTTTGTCTGAAGCCTATTTCAGCCCCAATGCCTTCCGCTTTTTCTCCGTGGGCACGCCCGTCGTGTCCCAACCGCGGATCTTGTAGTAGGCAGCGACCATCTTCTTTACGGGCACGTGCGTGCGGGAATCGCCCTCGACTTGGTTCTCTTCGGAGAGTCGTTTGGGCAGCGAGTCGTCCGCGCCCGTGAGGCCCATGCGGATGTTCAGCAGGCGTTCGAGATTGTAACCGCGTTCACCGATTTCCTTGAGGACGCCGACGGTTATCTTCATTCCCGTGACTGCCGACAACGCCTTGGTGTAGGGGAAGAGCGGCAGATGAATCGGCAGGAACTTAGCCGGAAGCCGGTTGAGCAGGTTCACCGACCAGCCGGAGTAGGGAAGAATGGCATTGACCAGTTTCGCGATTGGGTTGCTCTGGTGCGTGATGAGCCAGCCCGGATAGAACGAGAAGAGCGGAAACAGGCAGCAGCCGGCGGCGGAAATGGCTTCCATGAGGTTCTGGTTCAGGATGTTGAGGGCAGCCTTGGCGTGGGTGGTGTAGGGATTCATGCCGAGGCCGAGGCCCTCCATGAGGACCAGATACCCCGCGTTGAGATGGCAGCCGCCGCGGTTCGCCGTGGCATACCCCAGCCCCTGCCCCACCGCGCCGCGCGGTTCGTAGGCGGCCAGCTCCAGCCCCTTGGCATTGATGGCGAATTCCTTGCCGCCGAACTTCTCGGCCAGGCGTTTGGTGCCCTCCGCCAGCAGATCACCGATGCCCCGCCGGAAAGCAATGTCCTCAATGACCTTGTCCAGTCCGTCGGTGTGGCCGAAATTCAGGCCGCTGTCCCACAGGCCCTTTTCCTGAAGCTCCATGGCAAAGCCGATGGTGCTGCCGGCGCTGATGGTGTCCATGCCGAATTCGTCCAGCAGATAGTTCCATTTGAGAATCTTGGGAAGATCATTGTTTTCAAGGTTCGGCCCGAGCAGGCCGAGCGTTTCCAGTTCGGGCCCTTTCACGGCCTTTCCGTCCACGGTCACCAAACGCCCGCATTTGATCGGGCAGGTGGTGCAGCCGATGTTCTTGATCAGGTGTTTTTCCGCCAGGGTCTGCCCCGACAGCATCTCAAAGTCTTTGAACTGGCCGTACTTGTAGTTTCTCGTGGCCAGGACCCTGTGCTGGTTCATCAGGCGCAGGAGGAAGCCGGTCCCGTATTTCGGCATGGCCTCGCCTGTCAACGGGTGCGCCTGAAGCATCTTGATCCAGCCGCCATAGATCTTCTTCATCCTCTCGCGGTTGTTCACCTCAATCTTGACGCTTCCCGATGCCGTCACCGCCTTGAGGTTCTTTGAACCCATGACCGCGCCCAGACCCGCGCGGCCCGCGGTGCGGTCGCCGCTGAAGATGCAGGCGTAGCGGACCAGATGCTCGCCGGCCGGTCCTATGACGATTTTCCCGTCCTTGCCCAGCAGCTCCTGCGTTTCGCCCGTCAGCTTTCCCCAGAGTTCCGCGGCATCGTGGAAGAGGACTTCCTCCCCCTTGATTTCGATCCATACCGGGGTGTCGGACTTTCCGGTGATCACCAGGGCGTCATACCCGGCCCTTTTCAGGGAGAGGCCGAAATTGCCGCCGCAATTCGACGAGGCGCTGATTCCGGTCAAGGGTGAGATGGCCGACACGTTGAAACGGCTGGAAGAGGGCGCGCCCGTGGCCGACAGCGGTCCCGTGGAGACGACCAGGCAGTTCTCCGGCGCCAATCCGTCCGTTCCCGGTTGAATGGTGTCGTAGAGGATCTTGGTGGCCATGATTTTTCCGCCGAGATAGCGTGCCCGATCCTCGTCTGTCCAGGGATACTCCGCCGTCTTCCTGCTGGAAAGGTCAATGGACATTATTTTTCCGGCGTATCCGCCAAGTTTCGTGGCCATTCTTGCACTCCTGATCCGGAACGGTTCCAAGCGATGGCGTCCTCCATTCGACGCACTCCTTCTTGTCGGGAGCCAGTATAGCAAAACAGTCTGCGAAGCGTTATGTTCATTCGTGCCGGTCGCCGTGCCGATTTGAAACACTGCATGCCATGGTGGTATGACCTAAAAAAGACGTTGAACTGGTGATGCCGTTTTTGTGGACAATGGTCTCTTTACCCTCTATTGAGGAGTTCCCCGGATGCCCAAGAAACTGACGGTGATACCCGAGAACTGCTCGGGCTGCAAGATTTGCGAGATGGTGTGCGCCATCAAGCATTTCGGCGTAAACAATCCCAAGAAGAGCGCGGTGCGCGTGCTCGTCACCTACCCGCACCCGGTGGTGCGCATGCCCATTGTGTGCAGCCAGTGCAAGAAGCCGCCCTGCGCCACCGCCTGCCCCGTCGGCGCGATCAGCCGCGACGACGGCGTGGTGAAGCTGGACCAGGACATTTGCGTTTCCTGTTTCCGCTGCATCGAGGCGTGCCCGTTCGGCGCGGTCTACGCCCATGACGACTGCACCTTCCCCATCAAGTGCGACATGTGCGGCGGCGATCCCGAGTGCGCCAGGCAGTGCCCGAAAGGGGCGCTGGTGCTGCTGCCGGAGTATTCGATGGGCTCCGCCAACCGCCTGAGCAATGTGCTGGGCTATGCGCAGATGAAAGAGATTGAGTATTCCGAAGGCGGCGAGACCAGGGTCATCCGCTACGCCGAAATCGGAAAGGAGGAATTATGACCGCGAAGAAGGGCTATTTCAGGAGGTATCTGCATTGCGACCTCAGCGCGGGCACCTGCGAGCGCAAGCCGCTTGCCGACGAGATCATTGACAAGTACGTCGGCGGCCGCGGATTCGGCGCGAAGATGGTGTGGGAGAACCTAAAGGCCCACGACTTCAAGATCGACCCGCTCGGCCCCGAGAACCTGCTGGTCATCGCGCCCGGCCCGCTGACCGGCGTGTACCTGCCGTCGTCCGGCAAGACCTCCTTCGTGTCCATCTCCCCCGCCACCGGCCTCTACGGCGATTCGTCCATGGGCGGCTCGTTCGGCGTGGAACTACGCCAGGCGGGTCTGGACTTCCTGTCCGTCACCGGCGCAGCGCCGCAGCTTTCCGTGCTGTTCATCGACGACGACAAGGCGCAAATCATCCCCATGCCGCAGCTCAAGGGCAAGACCTGCCTCGAGACGGAGGGCATGGTCAAGAAGGCGCTGGGCGCCAGCGACGTGCACGTCGCCTCCATCGGCGTGGCGGGAGAGAACCTGGTGCGCTTTGCCTGCGTCAACTGCGACTGGAGCCGCAACGCGGGACGCACCGGCATCGGCGCGATCATGGGCAGCAAGAACCTCAAGGCCATCGTCGTGCGCGGCGGCAAAGACCTGCCCGTGGCCGACATGGCCGGGCTGGTGAAGGAGGCCGACAAGGCCATCCGCTACATGCGCGAGCACAAGAACTTCGGCGTGTGGCAGCAGCAGGGCCTCATGGGCGTCATCGAGTACGCCAACACCCAGGGCATCCTGCCCACCCACAATTTCAAGGCGACGGTGTTTGCCGGGCACAACAAGATCAACGGCGAGACGATGCTCGACGGGTACAAGATCGGCGACAGCGCCTGCTTCATGTGCCCCATGTGCTGCGGCAACATCTGCCTCGTGAAGAACGGCAAATACACCGGCACCGTGACCGAGGGGCCGGAGTATGAATCCTGCGCCATGCTCGGCTCCAACCTGGGCATTGACAAGTTTGACGCGGTGCTTGAGGCGAACCGGCTTTGCGACGAATTCGGCGTGGACACGATTTCCGTCGGCGGCATCATCGGCGCGCTCATTGAGGGCTATGAAACCGGCGTGATCTCGCTGGAAGACATGGACGGGCGCGAGATCTCGTGGAACGACGACACGACCATCCTGGACCTGATCCGCAAGATTTCCGTGCGCGAGGGCGTCGGCAACACGCTGGCAGACGGTGCCAAGGCCATCATCGCGCGCTGGCCCGAGATGGAGAAGCTGCTGTTGCAGGTCAAGGGGCTCGAACAGTCCGCCTACGACAGCCGCGTCGGCACCTCGATGGGCCTGGCCTACGCCACCTCCGACATCGGCGCCCACCACACCCGCGCCTGGACCATCGCCAAGGAAATCGAAGAGGGCAAGAACTGGACGGCGCAGCAGAAGGTCGACCTCGTCATCTACCACCAGACGCTGCGCCCGCTCTTCGACATGCTCGGCGTCTGCCGCCTGCCCTGGATTGAACTGGGCCTGAACGAGCGCCATTACGAGAAGTTCTACTCCTGCGTCACCGGCAAAGAGACCACGCTGGAAGACCTGCTCGCCCTGTCCAACGTCATCTACAGCCTGACGCGCAGGATCAACGTCCACATGGGCGCCACACGCGCGGACGACTCCCTCCCCTACAAAGTCCGCATGGCCCCCATCCTCAACGGCCCCAACGCCGGCAAGAAGCTCGACCAGGAGGAGTTCTCGGAAATGCTGACGCTCTACTACAAAGAGCGCGGCTGGGACGAAAACGGCGTTCCGCCCGCGGAAATGGAGGCGGTGTTCTAAGACACGAGTTCGAAGGCCGATCGCGAAGTCGCTCTATCCTCACGCCACCCGCATCCGGGTGGCGTTTCCATTACTAGGCCGGGATTTCAATTTCTGAATGGATGCGGACGACCAGATTCCCCTTCGTTTCGGCCAGTTGGCGCCCACTGAACAAGCCCTGCCGCTGTCCATGACGCAAAGCGTGCAGGTCGAGAAACGCCTTTGCGGCCCCAGGAACAGCCGGGCACTCCCTACGCCTGGGCCAGGCGCATTGCGGACGCATTTCTCACGCCGCAGAAGCCGCTGATCACGCCTGCTTTGCCCCGAAATAAGCGTGATTTGCCCTCCAGGAACAGACCGTTTCGCCCAACACAGAGCCGTTTTCGCCCTTTTCGGGCCGTTTCGAGGGTCTTTTCGGGGGGGCACTCCAAACCACGGCAAGAAGCCCTGCACGAAGGAGTGTGCCGCGCTCCCGACAGGCATTCCCCCGTACCGGGGCCTTCGGAAAACAGTGCCACTGACGAAACCGATTTTCCTATTCGGAGAAACCGTCTCCTCTCCGTCTTTCCCGCGAAAGGGGCCTTCCAAAAAGGTGGAGGGCCAAAATTCAGACTCTCCTTTGGGGTCTTCCGAAGTCCACCCGAGAGACGATCGTGGATTGTGGGGCATTCTGCGAAGCCGTTTTTTC
>CAIXUF010000427.1 GCA_903922535.1 Candidatus Hydrogenedentota bacterium | reverse complement strand
CCAACGTCAGCCCGGAAAACCTGAACCAGGGCTTCACCCACTGCTTCCTGCTGACCTTTGACAACGCCCGGGACCGCGACGCCTATCTTGTCCATCCGGCCCACAAGGAATTCGGCAAACTCCTTGGGCCTTATCTGGACAAGGTCACCGTGGTGGATTTTGAGCCGAAGAAATAGGGCGATCGGCTGAACCTGGAAACGGCAGTTGAACTGACCATGACAGTATTCGGGTCATGGACGATATGGACGATATGGACGATATGGACACTATGGACGGGATGGACGGGATGGACTTACCCCCGGCGGTTGATTAGGACGCATGTTTGTTTCAGACATATTGTCCATACAGTCCATACAGTCCATAGCGTCAACGGCTTTGGGCAATCTCCCACAGGCCGGACGCCGTTTATGGGGTGCTCAGTGGTGCATCATCTTTCCGCCCTTCATCGTGAGCCAGCCGGCGATGAGGTGTTCGAGAATGCTGAACATGTCCTCGACGGGGCCATATTCATCGGCAGTGCAGGGCAGATGCAGCGCGATGTCGCACAGCGCGAGCATGCGGCCGCCGGCCATGCCGCTGACGCCAATGGTGGTGGCGCCTTTCTCGTGCGCGGCCAAGAGCCCGCGCACGATGTTCTCGCTGCTGCCGCTGACGGACATGGCGTAAACGACGTCGCCGGGCTGCAATTGAACGCGCAACTGGGCGGCGAAGATGTTCTCGAAGCAACTGTCGTTGCCGATGGCCGTGACCGACGCGGAGTTGTCGGTGGGACAGTAGGCGCGAAAGCCGGGGTTGTCGCCGAGCTGTGCCCCGACCAGCAGGTCGTTCACCCAGTGCGAGGCAATCGCCGAACTCCCGCCGTTCGCGATGAAGTATATCGCGGCCCCGTCCGTGCGGGCCTTGTCCAGCGTGTGGGCGATGCGACCCACCGCTTCCAGATCCACTTTCGAGAAGAATTGCGCAAGCCGCCCGAAGTAGCCGATGCCGTACTCTGAAAAATCCGCGCTTTTGTGAAACAATTCGGCCATGTGGTGCATGGTGTTCAATACCTTCCTGTTCTGCCAACGTTTATGCCACAGGCGGTGCCTATGACCCCAATTCCTGATAGTCTTTTCTGAGTTGCTCAAACCGTTCGAGGATGGGCAACTGCTGTGTGCAGTCGGCCTCGCACTGGCCGCAGCGCACGCAGGCCTCCAGCAGTTTCCCGACATCGGGCGTCCACCAATGCCATTTCATCTGGTCCATGGCGGCCTTCGGCCCTTCGAGAATGCGGCGGTTGTAGGCGTCCATGAGCCGGACCACGGGAACTCCGGCCGGACAGTCGCTGCAATAGCCGCACTGGGTGCAGAAGTCCTTGTGCGCGTCGTGCATTTCCCCCTGAATGCGGGCGATATCCGGCGCGTCCAGCATGCGGAAGCGATCCACGGCGGCGACGGCGCTGTCCACGTCGGCCTCGTTGCGAAACCCTACCAGCGCCACCGTGACCGCGGGCAGGGACAGGTTAAAGCGCAGCGCGGCTTGGACCATGCCGGTGTCGCCCGGCTCCAGCAGCGTGGAGAATCGGTCCGCGTACTGTGTCATCACGCCGCCACCCAGCGAGTTCATGGTGACCACCCCGAGGCCGCGGTCCATGGCGGCCTTTGCGCCGGGATAGCGGAGCGGGTAGTTGATGGCGTTCAGACCGATGAGCATGCTTTCAAAGAGGCCCTCTCCCTGGTCCAGCATGGTACCGACCTTGTCATATTCCAGATGAGTGGAGACGGAAATGTGCCGGACAAGCCCCTCTTCCTTGAGTTCGCGGAAGGCGTCGAGCACGCCGAGTTTCTTGCGCTGGGGCAGATCCTCGGGCTGCACCAGGCACCAGACGTGGTAGAAGTCGATTGCGTCCACCGCCATTCGTTCCAGAGAACGTTCGCATTGGGCACGCACGTCGTCGCGCGTGGCCGCCATCGTCTTGGTGGAAACCTGGAAGGGGCGTCCGGTCTTTTTCATCTCCCGAAACGCCAGCCCGCAGATTTCCTCGCTCTTGTCCTCGCAGTACATGGGGGCTGTGTCGAAATAGGTGATTCCCCGGTCAAAAGCATGCGTGACGACCGCGGCCATGGCATCCCTGTCATCGGGCCGCTCGAAGCGCATCGCGCCAAACCCAAGCCGCGAGACGGTCTCTCCGGTGCGTCCAAACTCGCTGTAAAGCATGGTCTCTCCATTCCTCGTTCACTGGGTTAATCGCAAAAAGGAGACAGTTGTTAGTCCACGCAGACCCTGTGGTCGTGGACGATATGGACGATATGGACAGTATGGACAACACAGTTGCCGCAATATCCGTCTGTTTCCGGACTGAGCATTCATTCCGTCAATTACGGTTGCTGCAACGCACCGTCGGCAAACACCATTTTCTTCGCGACAAAGGCTATGGCGGCCAGGCATGCCACCGGAATCGCCAGCATGGCAAAGAACAGCCTGCGGCCCATGGTCTTGTCCGTTGCCAAGTCCTGGGCGGGGTTCTGCGCCGCATCTTGAACCGGAGTCTCGGCCTGGGACTGCCGGGACGCCGCAAGCATTTTGCGCATGCGTTCGGCGTACTGGACATCGGAATCGCGCAGGGGACGCCAGCCGTTGGCCGTTTCGCGCAAAGAATACCCCTGCGCGGCAAGGGCTTTGTGCAAACGGTCGCGCCGCATGGCGCTGGTTTCGTATTTTCTCTCTTTTTCAATTTTCGAATACAGCGTCCGATAGGTTTCCTGCGTTGGCCAGGGCGCATCGGGCACCAGTTCCACTTCCTGCCGGCCGGGGATTTCTGTGCTTGCGTCGTCGATCCATTTTCCGTTTACCCGTATCCCTGCATAAAAGGGGTCCAACCCGCGCACCGTCACCTGAAAAGTACACGCCTTTTCCGGGACGCTGCCCGCAAACAGGGCCTCGTTCTGGGTGCTGTAGGCGAGCAGGGTTATGATCAACAGCGTCATGGGCGGAATTATACGTGCTTTGAGCGTTGACGGCAAGGTGAAGGGTGAAGGCTGAAGGGTGAAGGGTGAATTGAAAATGCAGGCCTCACGCCATGGGTGGTGCGGCCTACAATGGACTTTGGTCTGCTTGGGTCTTTCGTCAGCCGGAAATCTTGGGCTTGGGTGGGTGCCGAGGTCTTGGAAACGTGCGTGTGAATGGTCGGTTTCTTGCGGGCGGTGATGTCGTT
>CAIXUF010000426.1 GCA_903922535.1 Candidatus Hydrogenedentota bacterium | reverse complement strand
GATGCCGGCCTTCGCCACGCGGTGGGCGTCGAGCGAGCACAGGACACTGTAGGTTTCGGAGGCCCGCAGCGGGCGGTGCTGAAGGATGTGGTTTCGGGTGTGGACCGCGCCCATCATGGAAATGGGGAAAGCGTCGTGCGTCATGATGGCGAAATGCAGGGAGCCGGTCATGACATGGGGATAGAGCAGCGGGACGCCTTCTCCGGAGATGCCGCAGACCTGCCGGTAGGCGGCAAGGTTCCCGGCGGATATGGCCAGCGAAGCGCATTCGGCCGCCAGTTCAGGCATCCGCCCGCCGGGCTTCAACCCCGGCCGGCGCTTGCCAAACAGGATTTTCCGGTACATTGGGCCGTACGGCGGCGGCGCCGTGAAAGTCATCACCTGCCTTGCATTCATGAGGGGACTCCCGTGTTTTGCGCTGTCGGGACAGTCCGCCCGCGTCAGCGCGACGATCACTTTTGCGGCCAAATCATGCACGCCATGGAAAACTGGGGCAGGGCAAAGGATAGCACCAACCCATGCCTTCCCGCCAGCATGCCGTGCGGGTCAATAGGGTCAATAGGGACGCTTCCGAATGGCACTGACTTAACGAAAGTCTATTCGTGCCGCCCATTCAGGGCTCAATTCTTGGGACGTCGTCTACCTGGGCCTCACGGCCCAGGCTATTGAATACCGCGCCTTCAGCGCTCTGAACTGCAATGACGCATTCATCAAGTTTGTTCGTAACAGTAGAAATCTTCGTGAGTCAACCCGGATTCCTGATATTGCTCCTTAAGTCAGTGCCATTCGGGACGCTTCCCTATTTGCCCATTACTGTCTTTATGGTGCGTCCACGACATGCACGTTGTCCACAACGTCCACTCTCCGTCAACTCACTGAATGCTCTCGCCCCGGGTTCAGCGGCCCTTTTTTCGGATCAGCCTGGGATTCGAGCAGCCTGTCTCCCGCGCAGCGCAACCCTTCGGATTCCCACGAGAAGGGTCATCGACAGAAACAGCAGTGTCCAGTCGCCATAGCCGCTCTTGCCTGCGCTCCCCGAAATCCCGAGGGTCAATGTGCCGCAGGTGGGTGCGGTCGGCTGCGTTGTTCCCTCGATCCAAATGGGCGCTGAAATGGCCTCGTCGTTGCGCCCGTTGCCGTCCGTGTCCACGGTTTCCGTGACAATCACATAATAGTAGGAACTGCCTGAATAGCCGGAATCGGAAAAGGTGGCCTCCACCGGGTTGCCTGAAACGGCCTGTGTCTGAAGCACCACACCATCGCGGAACAGGCGTATCTGCTCAAAGGCCTCACCCGCGGCGGTGCTTGCCTTCACCGTGAAAGACCGGGCGCCCCCCGGCAGCCTCGATCCCATTGGATAACCGGAGCAGCGAAAATCGAGATGGAGGCTGCTGTTCTCGGTGGCGTAGAAACGGCGGTTCTCATAGGCGTCGATGATTGCCTCCCGCGTCAGTTCCTTGGCCAGTACGCCGGTCCGGAAGGAATTCATGGTGCCCCAATTGGCGGTGTGGTTGTCTTGTCCGATTTCCGGCGCCAACCGCCATCCTTTCAGGTTGCCCTCGTCCCAATAGCTGAAATCGGAATCCCAACTCCCGGAATAGTAGTACGTGTCAAAACCGTCATTCGTGTTGGCCACTTCGATGCCGACCATCTGGTCTGTCACGATGTCATACCGCATCAGGTGGTACAACTCAATCCCCAGCGCATTGTAAAGGCCGGGATGGTTGAACAGGCCGAAGGCCTCCGGTCTTCCGGAGAGCCATTGGTAGAAGTCCTGAAGCGCAAAATGCTCCAGACAACTGGTCATGTCGCTGGAATTGAGCACGTTGATGTGCCCCAAAACGGGGTTCGACCATTCAAACCCCCAGAGCGTGACATAACTCCCCGGCGCATAGGTGGCTTCCGCCGCGTCCTTCAACTGCTGCCATTTGTTGTCCCATGGCCACAGGACAAGGAATTCGGCATGGTCGGTGAGCGAGAAGAAGTCCAGGTGTCCTGTGTCGCGCGCGTAGGTGTAGGCTTGGAGGGGCGTTGATCCGGGGGCATCCAACGACAGCCCGCTGTGCGCATGAAGATAGCCGAAATAGACGTTGTATTCCTCATCCGGCACGGGCGCAACGGCGGCCTTTTCCGCAAGTGCGGCGGGTGGCGCGTAAGGCACCTGGACCGTCAACTTCGCGGCGACTTGGGAGGCGCAGGTCTGCGCAAGCCTGTCGGCTGTCGCGCGCGTTTCCGCGCTTCCTTGAAAATCCTTTTCCTGTTTTGTGCCCAAGAATTCCCGGCACTGGTCCCAAGTGAGCTCAGCCGCTTTCCCGCGCAACGCCGCAGCCAGAATGTCGCTTCGCTTGAAACCCAGTTCGCCGTAAAGCCCGGACAACACCAGAAACTCTTCGGGGGTGGGCTCCCTGTGCTGGGCCAGTTGATAGGACAGCACCACATGCTCTCCTCCCAGCGTGCTCTTTGCATAGTCCGGGGAGTCGAGAAAGGCGAT
Organism: Candidatus Hydrogenedentota bacterium; assembly: GCA_903922535.1. Next base: position 14,672 of record CAIXUF010000426.1, on the reverse strand, counting down.
GATGCGCGCCATCTCCGCCTGGATGGCGCCGGCATCCCGGGGCAACGTCGTGGCATCGGCATTGGCGTGGCCGCAAAAAAGGATAATCACGAACAGTAACATGCCCGGCGGGCAGAATTTGTAACTGAACAAGTTCAGACTCCTTCACTTGGAAATCCGCAGTGTGCAGCGTATTGCCATGGTCATGATTTTCACATTATACTGTCGAACACAGGTGCGGCCAAAGACATTCCGGACTTTTTGGCCGCGGCATCTTCCTCTTGACCTCAAGGGAGGGCGCAAAAGTGACGTATAGCCCGCCGGACCTTCGTTTGAACGTCAGGTAATGGAGCAATTCCCACCGTGTTAATTCCGGGACAAGCAGTTCTGCATGGACAAAGCGCGGCAGTGCCTGCACGGGCGCTCATCGCCCTGCTCATCCTCCTGGCGGCCTGGAGTTCGCAGGCAACCGAGGGAATTCTTCTGCTGGGAGACGACCCCATTCGCGTGGGCCGGGCTGGGGCGGCGGTGGCGGCCACCGGCGACGCCTCATGGATGGCGTTCAATCCTGCGGGTCTGGACGGACTTGACCGCCGGGTTGAATACGGGATGAGCATAATCCATTCCCGGGCCACCCTGCATACCAAAGGCATCGCGGAGATACCCTTCAGCGGGACGATGGTGGATGACGAGTGGAACGGCATGCCGTCTTTTGGTCTGGTGCTGCCGCGGGAATCCGGCACCTTTGGCGTGGGTCTTTACATTCCCACGGGGGCCATGGTCCATTTTCCACAGTCCCGGTCCTGGGTGGGCCTCCTTGAGGGGCTCAATGACCGGAAACTGGAGTTCATGCAGCCCCGCCTGACCCTCGGTTATGCGCATCGCTTCGATTCCGGATGGATACTGGGGGCGAGCGTCAATGGAAGCCTTTCCGTAGGGCGCACGGACCAGATCACCCCGCGCCTGCTGGCAAGCCGGGGCGACTTCAAATGGGACGTTGTGCCGGGGGTGGGATTTGGCGTGGGTGTGCTTCGACGCTGGGAGCGGTGGTCTTTCGGCGCGGCAATGGAGTCCCGGCAGTGGTCTCAGAGCTTTGACAAATACCGGGACATCTCTTCCCACTCGACCGACATGCCCCCAACTTTCCAAACGGGAGTGGGTTTCAGAATAACTCCAAAACTGGAACTGGAGCTTGATTACCGCTTCATCAACTGGTCCACCGTGAAGTTCTTTCATGAGCCCAGTTCGGGTGCCGGGATGGGATGGCACGACCAGCACGCGGTGATGGCGGGCTTGGAATGGACCGCCAGCCCCCGGTGGACGTTCCGGGCGGGGTATTCACGCGCATCGCACGCCATGGGCAATGACCACCTCTTTGGAAGCGCGCTTGTGCCCAATGTTGCCACCGATCATGTCGGGGCCGGTTTCACCTGCAAAGTGGGGGAACGTTCCGAGATAAGCCTTGCACTTGCCCATTTCTTCAAGGGCGGCCAAACCGGGTCCGGCGGGGGGGACTTCTATGCGCGTCTGGGCAAAGGCTCCGAAAGCACCCTGGGTGTGGACTGGCTGACGCTGGTCTATGGTCTGAAATTCTAGCCTTCCTGCGCCGGGGAATCGGCCGGGTTGGCCTCCCGCTTGCGGGCTCTTCGATTCATAAGCGCCTCGTACTCTTCCGGATAGAGTTCCTTTGAGCACTCCTCGCAAAGTCCGTGGCTGAACTCCAGGTCCGAATGCCGTTCGATATACACCTCCACTTCCTGCCAGTATCCGGCGTCGTCCCGCACCTTCTTGCAGCTTGAACACACGGGGAGAATTCCCCGCAGCGTTTTCACCTCGTCGAGCGCTTTCCGCAGTTCCCCGTTCAGGTGGCGCAGGGCCGCCATGTCGGCAAACCGCGCGGAGGCAATGGCCATGGCGCGGGCAAGGTCCGGCGCATAAGGGGGCTTTACCAGATAGGCGCCCGCCCCCACCTCGCCCGCCCTCTGAACGAGGTTGATGTCATCGTGTGCGGTGAGCAGCACCACGGGCATGGGGCAGATCTCCTGTATCTGCCGGGTGGCCTCCAGCCCGTCCATTTCCGGCATGGCAATGTCCATGAGAACAATGTCGGGGCTCAGGTCACGGGCCATTTCCACCGCCTGGCGTCCGTCCGAGGCGCGCCCGACAACCTGATGCCCGATAGCCTCCAGTTCGTTCTGTATGAGATTGCAGATTAGCGCCTCATCATCGGCAATCAACACTCGGAATACTTTGGTCATGCTCTTCGGACACCCATGGTTGTGCGCCTCCTGAACCGCGGTTCTAGGTATGGCGCGTGTCTTCTGTCTTGATGCGCAGAACGGCGACCGCGCCGTCCTCGTTGAAAAGGCTCAGGGTCCCGCGCAGGGTTTCGCACACAAGCTGCCGAACAAGATGCATTCCCACGCTTCCGCCACCTTCCTCCAGCACCGCCCCGGGATAACCCGGACCGTCATCCCGATACTCCAGGCAGATCACCCTGTCTTCCTGGCTCACCCGCACCGTTACGCAAACCTCTCCCCGATCCCGCAGGGCGTGTTTTGCCGTGTTGACGGCCAGTTCGTTGAGCACCAGGGCCATGCTGCCCGCCTGTCTTGGAGAGATTTGCGCCGGGGAAGGGTTGACCATCACGGAGATTTCGCGGCCCCTGGGAACGGCCACCAGTGCGGCGCGAATGACCCGTTCCGCCAAATCATGCAGGCGGATGGGGGCCCAATGGGCGTCGGACAGCATTTGGTGGACCTGCAGCAGGCCGCGAATGCGCAGCGCAAGACTGTCGAGCACGGAGACGACATTCGCCCGGCACTCCGCCGGCGCATGCTGCTTTTCGCCCAGAAGCAGTCCCAGGATGGCCGTCAGGTTGTTCTTGACCCGGTGGTTGACCTCGGCCAGCAGTTCCGCCTTGGTCCTGGCATCCCGCTGTGTCTGTTCAAGCAGCCGCTGCAGTTCCCCCTCCTGGCGTCTTTGCTCGATGATATCCCTGTGCACGCCGATGAGTCCGACGATGCGGCCCTGCTCGTCCTTGATCGCGTCCGCCTGCGCCGCGACCGGAAACTGCCGGCCGTCTTTGGCAAGCATGTCCAGTTCGCCCCACCACGAAACGCCGCGCATGATGGAGTCGAATATTTCCCGCCCTTTCGCCGGGTCGGGATAGACCTGCATGGGACCGGAGGGCGAGCCAAGCTCCTCAACCGTGAACCCAAACATCTCCGTGAATGCCCGGTTCTGGTAGAAATGAACGCCGTTCGGGTCTGACATGCCTATGGCATCGCTGGCGCTGTCCACCGCCTTGCCGATGCGCACGAGCGCCTCCTCCGCCCGCTTGAGCTCCGTGACATCGGTCATGACGGTTAGAAGGACCTGCCGGCCCTGTACCTGAATCAAGTCCCCGGAAACCAGGCCGTTTCGAACCTCGCCGTCTTTTCTTCGAAGAGCCATTTCGAAGTTTCTCAATGTTCCCTTTTCAGTAATGGCATCCCTCATCTCGGCACGCCGGCCTGGATTTACGAACAGGTTGAGTTCAAGGGATGTCGCGCCGATGACCTCTTCCCTCGAAAATCCAAGAGACTGCACGAACATCTCGTTGACTTCCAGATAACGACCTTCTTCAAGCGTGCTAATGGCCATAAGCGACGGGTTGTTCTGGAACACCTTGGCAAATTTTTCCTCCGACGCGCGCAGCGCGGAAATGTCCCGGCTCACGCCGAACATCACCGTCTGGCCGTTCCAGAGTCCGCTGGCGATGTGGGTTTCAACCGGAATGACGCCGCCGTCGCTGGCAAGGAGAGGCACGGAACAATGGTCGGTCTTTCCCGCCACCATGTCCTCCAGAATGCGCGCCGCCTCCTCCCGTCTCTCTTTTAAATGCAGGAAAAGGAAGCTCTTTCCAGTCAATTCCTGTTTTGTGTAGCCAAGTCTGGCGACGACGGTTTCATTGACACGCAGCATGCTCCCCCCCATATCGACAACAAAAAGAAAGTCAGGCATGGAGTCAAACAGCGCCCGGAAATTCTGCTCGCTGGCCCGAAGCGCCTCGGCCGCCCGTTTGCGCTCGGAGATGTCCCGCAATATGCCCAGCAGGAAGGTCTCCCCGCCAATGTCCACCATACTCCCGCTGACTTCAACGAAGAAGGTGGATCCGTCCGCCCGCTGGTGAACGGTCTCGAACAGGACGCTTCCGGTCTTTCTTAGTTCTTCCGTGCGGCGAGCGCCCTCGGCCTGCGCCGGGGGTGTGCGAAGGTCGGACAGCTTCATTTTGCGCAGCGCCGTCGGGGAATATCCGTAGGTTTCAACGGCGCGGTCGTTGGCTTCGCGGATTGTCCCCTCGCCGTCGGCCAGAAAAATAATGTCGTTGGCGTGCTTCATCAGGTGCTCGAATCGCTGGGCGAGTGCGCCGTGCGCCCTTTCAAGGTCCAGCGACTCGCGGTAGAACGAAATGTTTCGCTGCCGCCACAGGATGCCGACACCCAGCGCCGCCGCCAGAAGGAGCAGGAACAGGATGAAGGCCGTCTGCACCGTCTGGCGCCTGGAGGGCGCGTAGATCGCCGACTCGTCCATCTTGGCCACAACCGACCATGCTGTTCCGGGAACAGGACGCACCGCCGCAACCACCGGAACATCACGGTAGTCCGGCCCTTCCGCAATGCCCGCCTCTCCTCTTGCCGCCATGACACCGGGCAGGTCCGACGGCCCGATTGGAATGCTCACATTCTGCAATGTGCCGTCTTCTGCATCCCCCTGGTTGAGGGAAAGCATGTCCCTGCTGTTGCGCCGGACCAGCAGCGTCTCCACCGCGAACCCGGCGGTCGGCCAGGTCCGGACAAGCGAAGAGACAAACTTGCGCGCGTCCGCGCGAAGCACGACCACCGCAGCACGCCCGGACAGCCCCCCCAAATTTTCCCCGCCCCTGACGCACAGGGGCACCAGGATGTCAACATAATCGTCTTGGCCCTCCCCAAGACTTAGGTCCGTCATGACGACACGTTTCTCCCGAAATGCCCTGGAAAGCCCTTCGCGAAGGTCGGCGTCGGGTGGACAGGCATCCAGGGGAGTGCCCGCCGCCGGATTCATGCCGGAGTCATACACCGTAATCTGCCTGTACGGACTGCCCGCCCTAAACACGGAAAGCCAGCGAACTATCCCCGCATGAACGCTCCCGGAATCAGGGCAGGACAGCAACTCCTGCAAGTCCTCGGCATCAGAAGGCGCGTCCGTAAAGAATCGTGCGTCATTCAAGCGCTCCGCGCGCCAGTTAATGATCAGACCAACCTGGGCATTCGCGAAAGCCTCCAGTTCATTCTGCGCCGCGCGGCGCATCGCCGCCTGCTGCTGACGGAGATAGACGCCCCCCACGATTCCCATCGAAACGACAAGGAAAACAAACAAGATGGAGAATACAGGCATGAACTGGCGGATCATGGAGGAATGGGGGGCAGGGCCCGTGCGAAAGGCGGAAAGGGGCCACATCCCAGAAGACGCATCCAGAAAGATGGCCGCGTTGAGAAGAGCCAAACACAGGGCCGCCGGCAGGGCTATTTGCGTGCTTTGGGCCTCGTGCGACACCGGCGCGCCCATCACATAGCCCAGGACCACCGCCAGCGCCATGACCAGTCCGGCCAGCGCCGACAGCGGCCCCAGACGCCGCCAGTGCCGCCCGGTGTCCGAAGAACGCAGATCAAGAAGAAAGGCGAGGCTCGTGAGAATAAGCACCATCACGGTGATCGGAGACAACGGGGCAAACGACACGCCGACCAACCTGATCATGAAGGCGGCAATCCACTCCTCCATGGCCGGGTAACGAAAGCTAAGAAGTTGACGGGACCAACTCAACAACGCCGTCGCCGCAATGGCGGCCACGGACAGCCGGACCAGGAACCCACCTTTGTCCCCTCTTGGGAAAGAACGGCGGAAGAACGCGGCAATGCTCAAGAGTATCATCAGGCATGCCGTGCTGGGCGCCATGACCACATAGTCGGCGCCCAGCGTTCCCAGCCTCCAATGGCCGGTCAGCCACGTTGCCAGGACAAAGACGGCCAGCGCCCCCGCCGCGCCGGCGCAGGCCATTGCGGCAAACCGAACATGCCGGTCAGTTGTCCCGTCTGGAGTCACGCCATCATCCACCCGACCACCCCCTTGCCGCACACCGGCACACCACCGTCCCTGCATCGTCCGCCTGCCGCGTCCCTGCGCTGGACCCCGTTGTGTGGTCTCTAAGGTTGTTATGACACCGCCGCACCTCAGTGGTCGCACGGAGTCATGAATGAATTGAGTATAGGAAAGGACCGTGCCGGTGTCAATGCTTCCGAATGCGCGCTTTTCAGCCCGTCCGCCGTTGGACTACAATTGATGCCGGTCATTCTGCGCAACGGTGCTGCGGCACGGGAGAAACTGGCAATGCGCGAGAGTCTTGTCCTCATAATGCTGGCTGTCTTGTCATCGCCAAACTGGGCGCATGCCAATGATGCGGCAACCCGCGTGGACCCTTTGGAGAAGGCGGCCGGTCATCCCGTGGTGCGGGACAAGCCCGGCCCGGATTTCTTCGAGGGCGCGCTCACGGGCAACGGCGGGCTGGGTGCCGTTATCACAACACGACCCGACGCCGTGGTGGTCCATTTCGGCCACAACAATGTCTGGGACATTCGCATCGCCGAGGACAACAAGGATAAGATTGGCACGTTCAGGGAGGTGTTTGACAAGGTCGCCGCCATCCCGGCGGGCGCGCCCAGCCTTGAATCCGACCCCTGGTACGCTGAGTACCTGAAGATGACCCAGGAGAACTACCGGAAACCCTATCCCCGACCGTTCCCCTGCGGCTCGTTCCTGCTGGGTTTTGACCGGCGCGGGGTGGAACTGCTCGGGTACCGGCTCGACATCGCGACCGGTCTGTGTGACGTCAATCTTCTGGTCGAGAGCAGGCCCGCCCGGCTGCAAATTCTGGCGGACATGGGCAGTGACCGCCTGTGGTTTCGCTTGACCGACTCCGCGGGCAATCCCATGCCGAACTGTTTTGACCGGATGCGCCTGATTCCAGATCCAGACGCACCCAGGGACATCCCCGGATACCAGGTAAAGAACGAGACCGAAAGCGGCATCCTCAGCTTTCGGCAAGTGCTCCCGTTCAGCGAGCCCGTCGGGAACAGATCGGGCGAACCGCACCCCAAAGACCGCGCGTTTCGGTTGTCGGCCAGAACGGGCGGGGCGTTGGAGTCCAAGGAACGGCTGAACTCGGAGGGACGGCCGCTTCCCATGGCGCCGCTGGAGCGGGCTTTGGCGTCCGAGAGTCCCTTCGTGGCAGTAGTGCAACTCGACGAGGGACTGGCTTCGGACATCACGCCCGCCGCAGGCGATCCGCCCGAGGCCACGGCCGACAACTTCGACCAGGCACGCAAGTCCACACAACAGGTTTGGAAAGACTATTGGAACCGTTCCGCAATCGCGCTGGACGACCCGCTGCTCGAACAGGTCTGGTACTGGAACCACTATTTCCTGAACTGCTCGGCCAAGTCCGGCGTGAACTGCCCCGGCCTTTTCGCAAACTGGAGCTACCGGAACATCGGCACCGCATGGCACGGTGACTATCACATGAACTACAACACGCAACAGCCGTTCTGGCTGCCCTTTTCCAGCAACCGCGTGGAGAAGGATCTGCCCTACGTCGAGTTGATCGAGCGGTTGCTGCCAGTGAGCCAGAAATGGGCGAAAGAGTACTACGGCCTGCGCGGGGCCTACTTCCCGCATTCGGCCTATCCCGTGGAAATGACCACGCTGCCCTATCCCGTGCCCACCTGGGGATGGGAAATCTGCGAGACACCCTGGGCCGTGCAGGGCTTGTGGTGGCACTACCTCTACACCATGGACAAGGATTATCTTCGGCAGCGCGCTTTTGGCCCCATCCGGGAGGCGACCTTGTTTCTCGCGGACTACATGAAGCGGCCCGAGGCCCTCGGCGACAAGTGGGGCGATGACCACTATCACGTGTTTCCCACCGTGCCCCCGGAGTTGTACGGGCTCAAGCCGGGCTTCAAGCACAACAGCGACTGCCTGGTTGATCTGACCCTCATCAAGTTCGTGATGAATGCCTACCTCGAGGCCGTACGCGTTCTTGGCACCGAAAAGGATGAGGCGGAACTGGCGAGCAGTGTGCGCGACATTCTGGCCCATTTCCCCGAGTATCCCACGGCTGAATCGCGCTTCGGAAAGGTGTTTGTCTCCGTCCCCGGCGAGCACACCGAAGTGGTGTACAACGTGCCCAACAGCCTGATGACCGTTTTCCCGGGCGAAGACCACGGACTCGGCTCGCCCAAGGAGATCCGGGACATGCTGGCCAACACCTTTAAGAACAATCAGAATGAGGGCGGCAACGAACTGGTGTTCCTGAACCTCCAGGCCGCGCGCATTGGCATGCTCGAATTGGACCGGTTCAAGAGGCAAATCGAGTACTGCCTGCTACCCGACGGCACCTGCGCGAACATGGTGCTCCAGGTGCACGGGCGCTATGATGACACAACGCCCTATGATTTCATGCGGCCCATGGGCATTTGGTTTGAGAATTTCAGCCTGCCGGTGGTAATCAATGAGTGCCTGATGCAGAGCTACGACGGCACTTTACGCCTGTTTCCCAACTGGCCCACGGAACGACCCGCGAGCTTCCGCACCCTGCGCGCCGTGGGGGCGTTTCTTGTCAGCGCATCCTGCGCCGGGGGACAGGTGGAACAGGTTGAGATTCTGAGCGAGGCCGGAAGCCCGCTCAAGGTTCTCAACCCGTGGAAAGACGGTGCGCAGGTCATCTCGAATTCGGGAGGGCGAACGGTGGAAGCTGAGTGCATCGAACTGTCCACGACACCCGGCGAAACCATTCGCCTGCAACCCGAGAAAGCCACCCGTACCAAGTAATTGTGCCGCAGACTATAGATGCTCCTTCACCCACGCCAGCGCGTCGGGCACGTAAATCTCGGTCAGCTTGTGCCCCTGGTCATACCAGATCAGTTTGCTCTCCGGGCTCTCGATATACTCATGGTAGGACGCCTCCACCCGGGCCGGGTCGCCCATCTCGTCCTTGCGGCCCATGAGCATCAGGAAGCTCTTTCCCTTCACGCCCCAACTGTAGTCAACAGGGGACGCGGGACCATAGCCCTCCGAAATGAGCGGCGGCACGCAGGCCACGGCCGTCTTGATGCGCGGCTCCACGGAAAGCAGGTAGAAGGAATCCATGCCACCCATGCTGTATCCGAGCAGGCCGATGCGGTTCATGTCAACGTCGTCGCGCTGCGCCAGGTAGTCCAGCGCGCGGCGGTAGTCCTTGACTGTCTGCATGGCTATCTCGGCGTAGGTGAAGTAGTTCTTCTTTGCAGGCGCCTTCGGGTCTTCATATGCATTGACCGACTGGTAGTCGATTTCATTGCTGCGCTCGCCGTGGGCGGCGGCGTCCAGCGCCATCACCGCATAGCCCGCGCCGAGAAGGGCCTCGCGCGTGACACCGCCGCTGATGAAGTTCTTGTCCTCATACCAGTCTTCCTTGCTGCCCGACCAGCCGTGCAACAGTAACACCAGTGGAAACGGCTTCTGCGCCTGCTTGGGAAACTCAATATAGCCCGGCACGAGAAAACCCTGCGCGCCGCGAAACACGAGCTTCTGCTTGAGTGTGTCGTCCCGATCCCAGTCGCGCACGATCCGCGCCTCCAGCGGAATGCCCGGTTCGTGGGCGAAGAAGGGCAGACGCGCCTTAAACGCCTCCTCGCTGATCCGCGGGTAGGGTCCGGAATCTGCGGCGCTGACACGCAACGCCACGGCAAGGATGATGCAGAAGAAAAGGTTTCGTTTGCGCACGCAAGTCATTGCTGTCATCTCCCGTGCTTCGTTAGGGCTTGATGGGAACCGTGCCTGTGTCGTCGACCGTATAGCCAAAGCGGCGGACATAGGCGTCGCCCGGCTCGAACGCGTCCCCGCATTCGTCAAGCTTTTGTTTCAGCCGTCGGTCCAGCCGCTCCAGCAACGCGTGGTGTTCTTCCTTGCCGCAAAGGTTGTTCTGTTGATATGGGTCGGCTGCGTTGTCGTAAAGGAGCCATGGACCGTTGATGTCGCGCACATAGGTGTGCTGCCGGGCGCGGATGCCCCGGTACTCGCGGCCGCCGTTCTTGCGTGTGAACTCGCCAAAGGGGCTGATGCAGGCCAGCAGCGCGGCGTCGGCGTCCGGCTCCTTGCCCTGGACAAGGTCTCGCGAGAAGTCGCGACCCTGCACGCAGCCGGGAATGGCAACACCACAAAGCCCCAGGAGCGTGGGCATGATGTCGGGGGTGTTCAACATGCACTCCGTCTTGCGTCCGACGTCACCCAGGGAAACGGGGCAGCGAAGCAGGAACGGCACCCGGACAGATTCATCCCAGGGCCGCTGCTTCCTCTGCTGGCCCTGACTGTGGAGCATGTCACCGTGATCGGAGGTGAACACAAATATGGTGTTCTTGGCGATGCCGCAGGCTTCCACGGTATCCATCAACCGCCCGACACAGTCGTCCAATGCCATGATATGGGCGTAATAACCGGCCAGATCCTTCCGGGCGGCTTCGGCATGTTCAGCGGGCACGTTCGGACGCAGCACAATGTCTTCCGCGCGAATCCGGTCACGGTACTCTTTGGGCGCGGTTTCGTAGGGGTTGTGCGGCGGACCCCAGGAAAGAAACAGCGCGAAGGGCTTCCCGCCCGAACGCTCCTTGATGTACTTCTGCGCCTCCGCTGTTTGCGCGATGGCGTCATAGCCGTCCCATTGTTTCGCCTCGGGCTCATCACCGAAATACTTGGAGTTGTTGTACTCGTGCGTGCATTCGAGAGCCCGCCAGAAAGTGAACCCGTGGCGGCGTTCGGGCGGCGTGAAACTGAGCCGTCCGCGCCCGTCCAGATGCCACTTGCCAATGTATCCCGTGTCATACCCCGCGCCGCGCAGCACGTCGGCAATCGTAACCGCATCGGCGCTCAGAGGCACATCGTTCAGGAATATCCCGTGCTTGTGCCAATACTGCCCCGTGAGCAGGCTCGCCCGGTAGGGGGAACACACGGGACAACCCGAGACGGCGTTGGTGAAATTGACGCTCTGCCCGGCAAGCCGGTCCAGATTGGGCGTGCGGGCGTTGGCGTCCCCGTTGTATCCGGTGGCCTGGGCGCGCCATTGGTCGGCAAAGACATACACGATGTTGGGTGGGGTTGTCTTTTCGTTTGGCGGTGCCGCCTGTGCCTGCGGCATGTTCGCACAGGCAGTCATCCCGGAAAAGCCCAAGGCAAGCCGCCGCAGGAATTCCCTGCGCGGCTGGTATTTATGCCCCGATGCGCCTGTCTCTTGCCAATCCTTCATGCAGCGTTAAACTCCTGGAAACTCCTGTTCAAGGCGCCGCCAGTATAGCCGAACTACTGGGAGCGCCAGTACTGGGAGCGCCAGCGTCCCGCCCGGCTGGGTTTTGGCGCAGACCCAGCCGGCGGGACGCCGGCGGTCCCAGTAGGACGATTCCAGTAGGACTTGTCATTACCCTGCCGTTGTGGTCATACTGAATGTCCCAAGAATGGTGCGCCCAACTGGCTGGGCCGCCGCAAAGAAAGGATGATCAATCTATGAGTTCGCCAAAAGAAACGAAGCTGTCCCGCCGCGAAGCAATGGCCGCCATGGGCCTTCTGACGGCCGCATGCTGCGCGGGCACCGCCCGCGCCGCGGACGCGGCCCCCGCCGTAAAAGCCAAAGCGTCGCTTCAGCTTTACACCATGCGCGAACCGGCCAAGCAGGACCTGGCCGGAACGCTCAAGAAATGCCGCGAGATGGGCTGGGAGTATGTTCAGTGGAGCGGCATGCCCGACATGCCGGCCGAAAAGATCCGCGAAGTGCTGGACACCGCCGGACTCAAGGCGGTCGCGGCCCACTGCGGTGTGGAAGCCTTCGAAAAGGACTTTGAGGGCCAGGTCAAGTTCTGGAAGACCGTCGGCGTCCAGCAGGTGGGACCGGGCGGCATGATGGGCGACTGCCAGGATTCGCTCGAGGACTGGCTCAAGGGCGCAAAACGTCTTGACGAACTGGGCGCAAAACTGCGCGGCGTGGGCCTGAGTCTCGCTTTCCACAACCATGACAAAGAGTTCAAGAAGTTTGAAGGGGACCCGCGCTGCAAGCTCGACATCCTCTATGAAAGCACCAAGCCCGAGAACCTTCATTGCGAGTTTGATCTGGCCTGGATATTCGTGGGCAGCGCCAACCCGGCCGAATACATCCGCAAATACGCGCACCGCTGCCCGATGGTGCATGCGAAGGATCTTGCCCAAAAGAAGACCCTGACGGGCGGCGTGCAGTTCAAGGCCCTCGGCACGGGCTGCCTCGACTGGAAGGACATCTTTGCAGCGGGCAAGGAAGCCGGCATCGAGTACTACACCTACGAGCAGGACAACACCAAGGGCGACATCTTCGAGGACGCAAAAGTCAGTTGCGACTTCTTGAAAAAGAACCTGGCGTAACAGAATACGCCTTACCAGGAACCATGCCGCCGCCGGACCGTGCGGAAACGGTCCGGCGGCCGGCGGCAACGCAGACAAGGAGTGCCCCCATGAAAACCAAATGGATTGTGTTGACTGCCCTCTGCCTGGCGGTGTCGGCGTCGGCCCCGGCCGCCAACACGGACACACGGTGCTTTGAAATGCGCACGTATTACGTCGCGCCGGGCCAACTCGACGCGGAACTGGCCCGCATGAAGGACCATGCCTTCTCCCTGTTTGAGGCGCACGGGTTCACCAGCATCGGCTACTGGACGCCGCTCGAGAATCCCGACAACAAACTGATTTACATCATTGCCAGCCCCAGCCGCGAAGCCCATGACAAGGCCTGGAAGGAATTCAAGGAAGACCCGGAATGGCAGAAGGTTGTCGCCGAAACCGAGGCGAACGGCAAGCTGGTGACCAAGGTCGAATCGGTCTACCTCAAGGCCACCGATTTCTCCCCGGAGATTGTCGCGTCCAACGGCAGCGTCCCGCGCTGCTTTGAACTGCGCACCTACACCCCCGCGCCCGAAAAGTTGGACGCCCTACTCGCCCGTTTCCGCGATCACACCTGCGCGCTCTTTACAAAACACCGCATAACCCAAATCGGCTATTGGACATTCACCGGCGAGGACAAGACGGAACGGCTGGTCTATATCCTTGCCTACAAGGACAAGAAGACCGCCGAGGCGTCTTTCAAGGCATTCCGTGAAGATCCGGAATGGATCGAGGCAAAAAAGGCATCCGAGGTCAACGGCACGCTGGCGGCCAAAGTGGAATCGGTCTTCATGGCCCCCACGAACTTCTCCCCCATCGAGTAACCGGACGGGACACCGCATGCATTCATGAGAGGCCGTGCATCGACCCGAATGGTCCACGGCCTTGTGCTGGTCCTGTGTGCCACGATCTGCGCCAGGGTTCCGGCGCAGGCCGACAAGACCATTCGGGGTCGGTTCAGCAGAACCGACACCCCAAAATCGTTTCTTCTGTGGATTGGACGAAACGCCCGCCTGACACAGACGCTCCGCCCGGTTTATCCCTCAAAACAATGCGGCACAAAGCAGCTTTCGTTTCCTGTGATGGGGGTGCGGGACTCACGAATGCCCATGCCGCAGGCGGTGTCCCCGATGATCCAACTGCCCAGCACGGGGTAATGGCCGTCGAAATTGGGCAGGGGCGCCAAGGCTTGGAAGATGTGGCCCTCCCCGCCGTATTCTCCGCCCGTTTCGAGCGTCCCGTCGCGGGAGGTCATCGTCACATTGGCGCCTTCCCGGGAGAACAGCGGTTTGCGCACGTGTTCGGTCATCCCGCCGGGATCATCGAACCAGGCCTCCAACAAAAGCGGGTTCTCCGGATACAGCTCCCAAAGGATCGGAAGAATGCCCTTGCTGGAAAGCACGATCTTCCAGGCAGGTTCTATCCAGCGCATGCCGTCAAAACAGGCATGGACATTCGGCCAGAACGCATCCGCCGCCATCCATTCCCACGGATACAGTTTGAACAGGTTCTTGATCACGCCGCCGTCCAGATCCACAAACGCGCGGCGTCCGGCGTCCCAGCCGATGTCCTTCATGAGCATTCGGTTGGTGTCGATCCCCGCCTGGGAAGCCACATCCATCATGTAGGCGACCGTGATTTCGTCCTCCACATCCTCCAGCGAGGCAAGATGGAGCCTCTCCCCGCGCAGTGCATTGTCCTTCATCCAGCGCCAGGCGTCCAGAAGTTTTTCGTGGATGGAGTTGAACTGGTCCGCCTTGGGACACACGTCTTCCATCCACTGCCACTGTATCACCGCGGCCTCAAGCAGCGATGTCGGCGTGTCGGCGTTGTATTCGAGCATCTTCGGCGAACCCTGGCCGTCATAGGCCAGATCAAAGCGGCCGTACATGGTGGGGTGATCCTGATCCCACGAGGCGGCGATCAGGGGTGCCAGGTCCTCTGGAATCCCCATCTGCGCCAGGCGCTCGTTGGCGAGGGCGTATTCCACGGCAGTGAGGCACATGGCGTGCAAATCATTGGTGGCGCGCTCAATGACATCGATTTGTTGCGCTGAAAACCGGTAGCAGGCCTTTTCGTTCCAGTATGGTTCCCCGTTCACCGTGTGGAAAATGAACCCAAGCGACTCCACCTTTTCCCGCCAGTCGCGGCGCTCCGGAATGCGCGTCCTTTCCACAAGG
>CAIXUF010000425.1 GCA_903922535.1 Candidatus Hydrogenedentota bacterium | reverse complement strand
CCGGGTCGCATCCGGACTTGCCGCCGGGGGATTTCGAGCAGGATAGCATCTACGATGTGGTGGAGTATTGGCTGGACAAACACGACCGGACGGGGGGCAAAGAATGCCTCGATCATGCGGTTGCCAATGCCTATTATGGCCTGCTGTACTGGTGTCCGAAACAGCTCAGTTGGGTGATAAATCCAACGCAAGGCGCGCACAGCGAGCAACAGCACTTCAACCAGTATTCCGTCTACTGCTACCACAACCGCAAGATTCAATGCTTACACCGGTTGTTTAAGAAGACCGGCAATCCGCTGTTCGAGCAGCTCAAGAACCGGGTGATGCAGTTGAATTTCTATACGCAAGTCACGGATGGCCCGTACAAAGGCGCTGTGACCGAGGCCATCGCTGACCCCTGGCTCGAGCGGAACAAGGGATTCGAATGGCGCGGAAGTCCGTATACCAGTGAGTTGGTCTCGGATCTGATGCTGCAATTGATCGAAATGGAGTTGGTGACGAAACCGTGAAGATTCTCCTGCGACGCGACAACCGAAAGGCACGAAATGAAGAAATGGACGATAATGATTGTGATGGCGATTGGGGCAGGCATGAAGCTGGCGCGCCATGGAAGAGATTCCAAGAGTATCTCAACGGCGGTGCCACGCCGGCCTGGTCCAACTTCTACATACAGACGCTCTACCAGATGGGCCGACGCGACGAAGCCGATGTGATCTTCTGGCCGCTGGTTGAGTCGTATGGCAAGGGCCGGTTCAACGGTGGATCCGCCTACCGGCGCGACGGTGCGGAGACGGATCCGGCCAAAGCCGACAAATCCGAATGGTGGTATTGGGATGGCCGTCCGCATCACGCCGAAGGCTTTCTGACGGATATGTATCATCCGTTGACTGTTCTCTGGACGGGTTACTGCGGATTGGAATTCACCCGCGCCGGATACCGGCAGACACCGTGGTCGCCGCTGAAACGCCGTCAGGGAACGATCAGCCTGTAATACATGGGCAAGCTGGCGAACGCGGCGAAATGAGTTTGCGCCGCATGAACCGCAGACACTGTCCGAACAGAGCCAAGGCCTTGCGCCCCATATGGAGAAGATAGGATGAAACACCTCGCAATATGTGCGGCATCGATGGTTATTCTTCTGTGCGTCGATGTGGTGGCGGAAGACACAGTATCCAAACCAGCTGAACAAAACGCGAAGCAGGAACAGAAGGAATTGAAGATTCCCCGGGCGTCAAAGCCCTGGAAGGAAGCCCTGCGGCTGGTAGGTGGCGAAAAGCCCCTGTACAGTGATTTCTCGCTCGTCAAGGACAAACTGGGCCGCTGGCATTGCATCGGCACCTTTGGCGAGAGCCCCGACACCGTTGGCAGCGGATATGAATTGAGCGACGGCTATGCGCTGTTCCACGCAGTGGGCGACTCTCTTGAAGCGCCCATGAAGCACCTCGACAAGATTCCGTACCAAATTGAATCTCCACAGGCGTTTATGTGGGCGCCCGCCGTCATTTGGAACAAAGAGCGAACGACGGCATTCTTGTACTACTTCCATTACCTGGGAACCTCCGAATTCAAAGAGAACTGCACCCGTGTATTGACAAGCGACGCGCCCGACCTTTCGGCGTGGCACCCCTATGATGGATCGGAACTGCCCGAAAGGAACATGGCCTTCCGCGAGCGGGATGATCGCGACTTCTGTGTGTTCTGGGACGCTCGCGTGGGCGCCTACCTCATCTATTACGCCTGTGCGGGGGAGTATCCCGGAATGCCGGGGCTCAACACCATCGTCCGGGTGCGCACGTCAAAGGACCTGTTGCACTGGTCCGAACCGATCACAGCCATGGGACCCCCGCCCGGCGGATACCAGTGCGCCGAATCGCCCTTCGTCCTGTACCGCGACGGCTACTACTATCTTTGGGTCAGCGGAATCGACTACAGCCGCGTGTCGCTCTATATTTCGGAAGACCCCTTCAATTTCGGCGACCCCGCGGCGAACCGGATTGAGGAACAGCCGGGCCACGCGCCGGAAATTGCGTCCGACAAAGGCAGGGATTACATGGCCTGTTCGATGGTGTCCACCGTGCCAAGCGCCACCCCGGCGGCCCATGACCTTGAAGGCATTTTGATTCAGCCGCTGCTTTGGGAGAAGCCCGACGACGGCATGGAAGCGCGGGTAAACCGCACCCGACCAACCACGAGACATGACCAACCGCAACAGCCCTAACCGTACGTTATGGAACCGTTTCCAGTTTCATGGCCCCGATAAGCCCGAATCAAAGCACCAAACGTCCGGAGCAGGTTGCCGTCGTGCCATTTGCGGTTTGTCTCTTCTGCCTTGACATCATCGTAAATGTCCCAATGCATCTTGTTGGCCAGCATATTGGCGACGATGACGTCGACCTTGTTCTTGCCCTGCTTCACGCATTGGGTAATATCCATTCGGTAAGGAGGCCATATCCGTGTGCCAACCAGTTTTCCGTTTATCCAGGTTTCTGCGCAGTAGCTGACTTTGCCAAGATCAATTTCGATCTTTTTGTTGGAGGGAATCTGGTTCAGGGTAAAGTCGGTAGAATAGACCGAAGTTCCAGCATGCACGTTGAGACAGGTTAACTCCTTGTTTGTCAAGTAGTTGATTCAAGATTGAACTGTCGCATTACTGGGTACGTTTTGTCACTGGGCCTTGACTCCGAGTAGCGTGAACACGTTCAATTGGAACGCGGTGGGTGAGACCACTTTCTTTGGACGCGCAGAGGCGTGACCGCTGCTCCACCTTGGCACATTATCTCGGCCGAGACGTAGCCGAGATTATACATATGGTCAGCCAGAATCTGTCAGGAATGGGTTTGGCAATCCGGGCAACAAGGCATTTTCTTCGCAGATCTTGGCAGATTGCTCGAGAACCCCGATCCTTCGCAAATCCTTACCAGCCAATGGTACGCGTTTTCGGAAATGACAGCCAATCAATGTTGGATGGATCTTCTGGAACCACACAAGAGAATCAGCGCCAGAAATGCGGTGACCAGGAAGTCCCCAAGACGATTTCCCACCGGTATAATTGATGCCGCCGCCGGAGGACCTTCCATGCCCTGCGACACAAGTTGAATTGTGGCGCCGTACCGAACTTGAAAGCCGAAGTACGTGGTTGACCCGGACCTGAGGATAGCAATGCTGCCGGGGACCATCCATCCCGTGACATTGTCGGCGGGGAACCATCGTGGGGTTCCATCGCCCGAGCAGTAGTAAAGGACGCCGATTCTGTCGGCTGAAACGCCGCTTGGTAAGGGTAACCATACCCATTGCGGCGCATCGAAGACTCCGGCCGGGGCCAGCATTAGTGGCCCGCCGATGGCGTTATCCGGCGGTTCAGCTTCCACCGACGGATCGGAGATTTGGAGTATCTGTGTTTCCGGGACCGCCGCGGGAGACTCAATGCCGTTCGCTGCAAGGTCATGAACCGTCGGCTGCGGCACCTCGGCCAGGGTTTGTTTCTCCGCCGACGCCTCAATCACGAAGTCGTACGTGAACGGCCCGATCTCTTTGCCGGAAACAGTCTTTGCGCCAGCCTTTAGCGTCACCAGCGTGCCGTCCGTCCAGGCCTTAAGAGGCTTGCAGAGAACCCAGCCGTCAGAAACGGAAGCATTTCCCATGGACAGCCACTGTATCTCGCCGCCCTCCGGCGAATCGCACTCGCCCCACACGGACGATTCATCAACAGGCTCGTCCTCACCCATAATTCGTATGGACAAGACGGCGTCCGGCTGCGCCGCAAGGCGCCCGTCAGAGGACACCAGATTGGGAAGCACCTTCTCCACGACCTTTGACGGGGCGGCCCCTCTGTAGCCGTTGTCGGACGCGCTGAAACCGCTCTCGCCGCAACTGCTCCCGGCTTTAACCCAATAGTAGTAGTCATGATCCGTTGTGGTTGGCTTGCATCCACCGGTTTTTTCCGGGGCTGCCGCAGTGGCATCGTCATATTGGGCGACGGATGTCTGGCCAAGCAGCGTTGCCGCGCCGCTGTCATCCGAATCAGCCCGAAACACCTCGTAGGCTTCCGCGCCGTCGACAGCACTCCACGTCAGACGCACCTTGTCGGTAAATGTTCCGTCGGATGCCTGCACTCCCGCTGGAACGCTGACCGTTTTGCAGGCCACCGTGTAATCCTGGGTTTGGTTGCCTATGACGTTTGCATAGGTCTGTGACGCCGGCGTGAAACCATAATCGGCGAGCGTTGGCGTCACCGTGCCGGACCAACCGTTGGGTATCGTTGCGTTGTAAGCGCCTTGGGCGTTCGTGGCTGGATTGCCCGGCAAACCGAGCATCACGACATTCGCCAATCCCGTTCCATCCAGCTTGACGCTTCCGGAAATGGTCAGGGTCAGTTGACTGGCGGTGTAATCCAGGGTTTGACTGCTGGTGACGTTTGTGTAGGCTTGCGACGCTGGTGTAAACGAGTAGCCTGAGAGTGTCGGCGTCACCGTGCCGGACCAACCACTGGATACCGTGGCGGTATAGGCACCTTGGGAATTTGTGGCGGGATTGCCCGGCAGACCGTTCATGATCACGTCTGCCAGTCCTGTTCCGCTGAGCTTCACGCTGCCTGAAATTGTAAACATCGCGACCTGAGTCGCCGTGTAATTCTGAGTCTGGTCGCTGGTGACGTTCGTGTACGTTTGGGACACCGGTGAAAAAGAGTAGCCCGAAAGTGTCGGCGTTGCCGTGCCTGACCAGCCGGTACTCACGGTGGCGGTGTAGGCGCCCTGGGCGTTCGTGCTCGGACTTCCAGGCAGGCCCGTCATGGTGACCCCCACCAACCCGGAACCGTTGAAGGTCACCGTTCCGGAGATGGTCTTGCCCTGTTCGTCCAGGTCAGTCGAGACCACGTCGGACGAAACCAAGCCAGTATTCAGGATGTGACAATATGCTTGTCCGGATATCGAGGCCGACCCGGAGAAATCCGCAGGTACCATGACCCGGTAAGTGAACACCACCGGCATTGTCGGCAGCGGATACCAGGAGAAGTCGAGTTCACCGGTCCACCCGGACGGTGGCAGGATGGTTGGCTTGTTGTCCGCGGTGTTGGCGGAGACGATGGAATCGAAGGTCCACCCGTGGGGCACGGTCTCGGCGACGCCGACTGAGGTGGTGGAGCCACCCCCGGCAAGGCCCAGCGTGACAGTGATGTCGAGCGCCTGTCCCGGAACATAGAACCCGGTGATGGGCGTCGTTCGCGTCATCGAAAGGGTGGATGACGCGCCAGCCATGGAATTCATTCCCAGCACCATCCCTGCGCACAAGGCCAAAAGGACGAATCGGAACCTCATGTTGTCTCCTCCGCTCTGTCGTTTGAGAGCGTACCAACGCTTATCGGGCACCCTGTCTAATGCGCCTCGCCGCCAAAACGACCAATGCAGTCGCCAAAATGATCGTCGGAACCAGGGAAATGGGCATGCGCGGTCCGGTTGCGCCGTTGGACGCATCCGCACCGGACGTCGTCCCCTCACCATCCGAATCGCCGTCCAGCCCGACGTTTTGAGCGTTGGTCACAAGACCGGCCGAACCGTTTCCAGCGCCGGAATTGCGCTGGGCGCCTTGAACCATGGGGGCAGTAGACGGGGGGACGTTCTTCCTGTCACCACGCTCCACGGTCACGGTCGTAACCGGCACACGCACGGTGTCCTTGACCCCGCTCAGGCGATAGAGGCCTTCGCCGAAGAAAGCGAAGGTTTGCCTCCCGGCATGCTGGCATTGCGCAACGCGGTACGTGAAGCTCCCCGCACCGGACGGAACCTGCAACCAGGCAAATTCAAACGAGCCCAACGTGCCGGGCCGCGGGAGCACCGACGGGGCGTCACCGCCGACGATTCCCACAAACGACCAGCCCGGCGTAACCCGCTCTTCGAGTCCCATCGCGGTGACCTGCGCATCGCCGACTCCGTCGAAGGCTATCGTGACGTCCAATGCATCGCCAGATCCTTTTACGGTTCGCAGCATGGCCAACGCGCTGTAATCCGGCCGCGCACCGCTCTTCATCGACGCGTGCGCCGATTTCGTGCCGGCAGCGCCGGGGGCAAACCCGTCAGGGCCGGAGACATCTGGATGGTATGCATGATCACCCGTGCCCGAGTACAGTTCGATCATCCGCAACAGTTCCGAAAGCGAGAAGACCCAATCCCGAGGCTCAAAATCCCCGCTGTGCGGGGTGCAATTGTGGTCCCCTGCGCCCAAAGCGAACCCGTCTTCACCGAGCGCATCACAGTGATAGGAATGGTCCGCCGTGCTCGTGAACAGATCAATCTCGCGCAGGAGTTCGAGCAACTCGAATCTGTGGTCCTGGTTCGTGTCGCCGGAATGGTACTCGGCACCGGACTGGGTTTTGGGGAGATCCACACGGGCGATCATTCCGATGTCGGCGGTTGAAACCGTCACGGTGTCACTTCGGCCAATAGCAGTTCCCGCGACGGAAATAACCCGGGTGTAGACCACGGGCGCTGCCGAAAGCGCCAATGCCGTCGCGGAAACCGGCGAGCCCGTCTCCGCTATTTCAAACGGGATCAGCGCCGTGTACGAAAGCGGCCCGTCTGCGTAGTCGAGGCTGGCCAACGGGAAGGTCTTTGTGAATACCGTACCGCCGCTCACCGGTGTGAATGTAACCGAAAGGTTTCCCTGGGTGAGCAGCGTGCCCCCGGCATCCCGCACGGTGCCGACAATGACCATGCCGGGCTGGGACAAACCGCCATAGGCATTCAGGGACATTCCCACCACGAGGAATCCCAACGCCAACGGCCTCAACCTGGCCGGCAACCACATGAACATGGCCCGTGTACCTTCTTTGTTTGTGTTCATCTGACGCATCACCATTCCTTTCCCCGCCGCACTCATTTGACGACCACGGCTGCAGCACCGTCCCGGCTCTTGCTGCCGCTCGCATACGCGTAGGTCTGGAAGAACAGCAGAATATCGGACACACCGCCTTCACCGTCGGGGCCGTCGATGAAAACATCCAGTGCCTTTTGACGGTTGCTTTGAAGGTATCCGGCCGGGATAATCAGCACCCACTCCGTGTTCCACACCGAACGCCCCACCAGCCGGCTGTCCCCGTCAAGCTCCGAAGGCCAGTCACTGCCGCTGTCGTGATAGGCGCGGAAATCCGGGAATTTGCGGAGCGCCGCGAAGGTCTCGCCAAAAGAGTCATTCTGCGGGATATAATCCGGGTTGCTCAGATTGCCTGAACTCACCGGGAAGGGCACGGGCAGTTTCTGGTCCAGAACGTGCCATCCACGAACAAGACTGCCGTCGTTTGGCGAACGCATGCGGTCTTCGCCGGCAGGGAACAAATACACGCGCGGCGTTTCCGTGAGCCCGCCGCTGCCGGCCAGACTGTCATAGTTTCCGAACCATACGCCGGTGGAACGGATCTTCGTGGCGAAATGCGTGGAGCTGTACGCCGAATCCCCGCCAACCGCGGGCCAGCCAAAGAAGTTTTTGCCAAAGGTGACCTCGCTCGGGAACTTGATCACAATACCGGGCTCGGTCGCCTGATGGGGATTGAACTCGCTGCAATACTGCCTGAACTCCGGCAGTGTCAGGATGTCGTCCACGACCAGCGAGCGCAGTTTCGCGCGCCACTTGGCGTCATCCGTCAGAATGCTGTCATCGTTGGCGGTGCGGAACAGCCCAAAGCGCAGGCTGAACCGGTTTGTCTCTGTTTGCGGGTTGTTGAACCCGAGTTGGCCGCGCAGCACGAGACTAAAATTCTGCTCCATCTCGGCCATGATGCTGGCCAGGCCCGGGTCTGAGCCATCATCCGTGCCGCCGGTTTGCGGCACGCCGTTTGCGTCGATGATGCCCAGAGCGCGGCACTTGACCACCTTTGTGAGGAATTGTTCGCCCGCCATCCCCGCCGTTCCCAGCAGGTTTGTCTCGTAGTCATAGGCTTTCGCCGCGAGATAGGTGTAGCGTGACGCGAGATCAAACTGGGCCTGATATTTCTGGAGCGCGTCATTTCTAAAGATGCGGAACGCCATGTCCTGATAACGGAAACTCTGCACCTGTGCCGCCGTCTGCTGACGGAAACGCAGCCGGTCGCTCAGAATGCGCGCGCCGGACGCCAGTGCGGCCCGGTAGGCTCCCTTTGCCTGGTCAAGCGCGGCCGCGAGGGTGTACAGCTCTTCGCGCTTGATGCTTTCCTGCCGGCCCAGCGCCACCAGTTTGTTTGTTTCTTCCTTGATTTCCTCGCCTCCCGACAATCCTTCCAGTGCCAGGTCGAAACCCTCATCAAGGGCGTCCTTCGTTGCTTGTGCGACTTCCGCGGATGTGATGGCGCTGTCACGCCCGATCAAGGCCCCGGCCTCAAGGCCGATGGCGCCCGCCTGGGTGGCGCCGCGAAGGGGCGCCAGCGCGTCGGTAATCGTCCCGCAGGCCACGCCGGCAACCAATCCCATGACCTTGGGGATGGACTCCGTCTCCGCGTCGGCGGCCTTGTCCGCGATATCCGCCGTGCGCTGCAGTCCCCTGGCCACGGCGTTCAGGCCGAGGATGTACGCGCCGATGCCCGTGTCCGTGGCCAGTTTGCCGGTGCGGACAAACATCTCCGCGCCGAAGAACGCGGATTTGTCCGTTATCAAAGTGAGCTGATCCTTTATCTGCCCCACCGTGTCCTGGTACTCGCGAATGCATTTCTTGAAATTGCCCGCCCCCTGCAGCAGGTCGCTCCTCGTCTGCTGGATCTCACCGGGGGCCCTGCGGCTTGTCCATCCGGACGGCTTGACGATGCCGAAATTCGACAAGGAGAGCTGGAAGGTGACCTCGTGGACATGCGACCTGTCTTCGGTGGTCAGAAATGCGTCGCCGACCTGGGCAGGGTTGCGCACCTGGCCGTTGCCGTCCACGTAGCTTTCCGACAGTTTGACGGTGAATGCCTGGGTGTCTTGTGTTATGTCCTGCCGCAAAGCGTTGTCATCGACGATGTCGTAGTGGTACAGGTCGGGGCCGTTGTATCCGGTTGGATAGGTTCCGGTCGGGCCGATATCTTCCGCATAAGGATAGCCAAAGCTCTCGATGAGGCGGTTGTTGAAATCCGCCTCCTGGTCGGTCACCGTCTGCTGGAATTGGGCCAGCGTGTCGCTCTGCCTCCGGAGCAGTTGGGTGCAATTGGCGGCATTATTGAACACGGAAACCGCATTGGTCAGCGCCGTCATCGCGCGTGCATAGATTTGCTCGAAATGGGTCTCGCCCGCATCAATGGCCGTCGGGTCGATGTCAAACGGGGTCACATCCTTCGCCAAACCCAGTGGATTCAGGCCGGAGTCGGCGCTCTTCATCCGGTCCTCGATCTGGTCATAGGCGGCCGCGATGTCGTGCAGGTCGGCCACTGTCTTGCGGTCAATCTTCCTGATGCCCGTGTGCGTCGGATCCGTGTCGTCCGGCGGCAGGATGGCGTTGCCCTCCACCCAGTCGAAATACGCCCCCGTTCCGGCGCGGCAACCCCATTCGCTCACACCCCAGGCGCGATCCGTGTTGCTGTCATGGTATCCCTGCCATTGCCCGGCAGGGTCCTCCGTGTAATACTGGCGATAGGTAAGGTTCATGATCTCGGCGCCGGTGCGTGCCCGGGCGGCGGCCGCCTTGGCAAACTTCCGCTCGTCCATGAAATCGACCGTGACCGCCACGCCGCCGACCATCACAGCCTCCGCGCGGGGAACCCACGTGTAGTTCGGGTGCCGCAGCAGCTTGTAATAGCGTTTGATCGCGCTCAGATAGTGGCCCCATGCATCGCCATGCCCCTGCGGATAGAGCTTCTTGGCGTCGTTCTCGTCGATGACGCCGTCCGCATTGCCGGACTGGTCCTGTATGTTGTAATTCAGGGCATAGGCCACTTCACCGCCGTTCATGTCGGTCGTGAAATTCCAGATGAGGCGGTTGTACACCGGCTGCGTCGAGACGGGCGGACTTTGCGAGTCGTCGCGCCCGCGCAGCAGCGCCAGTTCCTCCTCCATCAGGCTGCCCGTCTGATTCATGAAACAATGGATCGAGGTTGCCTGTGAGGCGTATTGCCAGGCGTCATTGGTGCCGTACGCAATGGTTGGGTCGGCGGCATCGGCATAGGCCTCATTGCCCAGCAGCATGTAGAGGTCGGCGCAACGGCCCGCGACCAGAAGCAATGCATTGTTCGCCGGCGCATAATCATAGCCCGCATCGACGCTCAGCGCCCTGCCCCGGCCGAAAACCGTCTCGTAGATCTGAATCAGGCCGAAGCTGTCGAGATTCTGGCAGTTCAGGGGAACATCGCCGTCCCAGCGCGGCCCTGCCTGGCTGATCATGCTGACCACAGTGTTTACCGCGTTGTCGGAGAAAGACGAGAAGGTCGTTTCCGCGCCTTCGATGCCGCCGCCGGAGGCCCGTTGGGTAAAGGGACTGATCTCCCCGACCACCCGCTTTATCCAGCCCGGCGCCAGCTGCGGCTCCGTCCAGTCACTCCAATCGTCCGGCCACGATTTCGCCCCGGAAGACTTCTTCGTGTAGCGGCAGATGAACCAGTTATCGCTCAACGTGAAGAGGCCGGGCCCTTCTATCGTGATCTCGTGCGCGCCGACCCCGCCGGGATACAACGTCGTGTCAGGCGTAAAGGTGTTGTACTTGTCGGCATCCGTTACTCTTCTTGTATTCGGGTCCCAGTACGGCTTGCTACCGTCCACGTCCGGATGTGTGCGCCATTCGAACTTGTACTGGTCGGGCTGCCCGTCAAAATCACCCTTGTGCATCATCACAAGCCGTTCATCGAAGGGGCAGTCCGGGGGAATCTCGGCGATCTCGCCCGGCTTCCAGTCCTTCACCACCTTGATGATCTCAAGACTGACGGGACCTGGACGCGCGGCGACGGCATTGTTGAAGGCCAGCGTCACGTAGCCGCCGTCGGTGGCAAATCCGGTGGTCAGGGCAAGTCCGTCCGGCTCGAAATCGGTTGCGTCGTCGGGCACTTGTACCACGGTGCCGCTCGCGGCATACAACGCGTTCACGGCGGTCGTCCAGGCGGTATTGTTGCTCAGCGCGAGCAGTTCCTTCTTATCTGCATCCGTCATTACATCCAGAAATGCGTAGTAGTCGCCGAGTGCCGGCTCGACAAAGAATCCCGTGAACCCAAGCTCGCTGTTGGTGGGGTTATACACAACGCGCGGCTTGAGCGCCGGGTCCAATTTCGGGAAATATGTAAGCCCCTGCTTCTCCTCGGTGGCTATATCGGAAGGAATGGCGGCGAGGATCACGGGAGCCGCCGGGGGAACGGGCCGCTTGCGCTCAAAGTCGATTACTTCCGTGCTGCTTTTCGCAGGGTTCAGTGCCGTGGACTGCTGGTAGAGGGTACGCACACTGACATTTCCCCGCATGGCGGGGAGGCCATAACGGGCCTTGACCAGGATATCCCCCGTCTTCATCGTGGGAATGGTGGCGTCGTCCGGCCAATGAATCGTATAGGTCACGGTTGTCGGTGTGCCCGGCACGCTGTGGTAGCCGTCCAGCCACGGCACATGGGCGCCGACCGCAGGCGTCGGCCCGGTCGGCCAGTAGAAATCAGGCTGGTTCACATAATAGAACTGCATGGCCACATTGGCGGTTCCGCCTGCGTCCCCCGCAGCCTTCGCCCAGTACGTGCTTTCCCGATCCCTCCAGCCGGGACCGGATGCACAGGTGGTTTCATCGCAGAGCGGCATTGCCGCCAGGGGCCATGGTGGCTGCATCACCGTGCCCGCCCATTTCTCATAGGGGTCGGAATCCGACGAGGTGGCCGACAGGCCTTTTTGCGGCCAATCCTGAAACGTGTATTCCTCGACGCCCGAAGTCACGGTTTTCTCGGCACGCACCGAATACACGTCGTAATTCCACAGGCTGTTGGCATTCGCGTCACGATGCCTGATGAGCACGTAGGGAAGCGATGTCGCGCCCGAACCCAAATCGCACCGAAGCGGAAACACCGCCATGCCGCTTCCATAGGTCTCAACCAGGGCATGCTCATCGTTCGGGTTGAAACCCGGCCGTGTCTTGTCATTTTGATAGTAAAGTTCCCACGTGCTGTATGGTATCACCCCGGTGCCGTCCTGCCGGGCGATGACGATTTCATTCGTTGCGGCGGGCCAGGCCACGGCATAGCGTTCGGGCAGCATGGGCCAGTCGTTTCCGGCGCGCGGGGAGGGTGAATCGGCTTGGGTGTCGTGCTGGTACCACCACACTTCGAGGTCGCCCGTGTTGACGGGAATAATCTGGCCGGTGGCCGCGGGATTCACCGTCACGGCGTCCACACCATCGTTGCCGTCATAGATCTTCCAGTCATAGCGGTTCTCGCCGGAATTGGATGCGACAAAGACATATCCGGGCGTTCCCGGCGTCTCTTGCCACTGGCCGCTGTTCTGCGCGTACGTGTTATAGGGCTGACCGGGCTTGTGGTTGGCCGAATCCGTTATCTCGACACCGACATTTCCGTTGAGCGGTGTGGTCCGGTTGGGGAAGAATGCCGCGTTGTCGTGCCACGCGGAACGAACGGCCTTGAAGTACAGCCCGGATCCCAGGGGGGTGCCGGTTTGATAGCGCAACAGCGACCATCCCGGGCCGTTGGTTGCAAAGGCGTTGTTCAGCGACGGGTCTTTCGTCACTTTATAGGAAGCAAATCCGTCCGCGCCGGCATAGTAGGGCATGACATCGACCGCGAAATCGGTGTCGGTCTTCAGGGCCACGTCCGGCCCCGTCGGGTCTGGCGACTTGCCGCGCACGTAGAGCTGGAATTTGCCGCGCTCCGTAGTTTCATCGGGCCAATCGAAGGTGTAGTGCGTCATCTCATACGGCCACCGGATATGCAAATCCGTGACGCCCTGGCTTGTGCCTTCGCAATACCGCAGCCAGAACACCTCCGCCTTTGCGGCGGTGGAGGTTTTCTGGATCGCAAACACGGCCCCCTGCTTTGAGCCCGCGATGTCGTGCTGGTAAACATAGCCTGACAGGTTGTTCTTGCCCGCGCTCACATAGGCAAAAGGCGCCGATGGTTTGAAGGCGGCGTCAAGGGGGGCTTGCGATGTCAACTCGTCGCCCAAGTCCATCGCCATGGTTGCGTTTGCCTGGCACAGTTGCACGTCCACCACCTGCACACCGAGGAAATGGAGACTCGAATCCTCAAAATGAAGCACGACCAATCCGGTGTCCTTATAGGCGTGAAGCCATTTCTCGGCGTCCTCCCACAAGTACTGGACCTCATAGCCGGGCTGTGCCGGATCCTGGTCTTCCGGAGGGCGGACCTGGCTGTTGTGGTGGATGTATGACGTAAATCCGGACGGCTGAAGGGGGTCACCCAGCGCCACCTTGTAGGCCGCCGTCTGGCCGCCTGAGTTCAAATCAGTCTGATACACTCCCATGGCCGGATGCGCGGGTTCGCCGGAGACCTGGATTTCCTGGCCGAACGTTTTCTCCGTTCCATCCAAGTAATGCCAGGCAATGGTCGTGTACCCTTTCGGGTGCGCATTGGGGGCAAGATTGTCGCCCACAAACAGCCCGCTCGGAGCATCCTGCGCCGCCGCCGCGGGCGACGCCGGGGCTGCGCTCTGGACGAAAAACGTGTTGTACACGGTGTTGGCCAGTTCAGGATGACTGCCCCCGTCATAGACCTGTTTTGAGGGGATGGAGGTGGTGTCCGCAAGCACCAGTTGGCCCCGCTGAAACCCGAGTTCGAGCGGCAACGGAAGGGAAGCGCCGATACGGTAGACGTTCCGGTCCACGGCAAATTGCTCCGTGCCGGTAAAAGGCGCTCCCAGGGGATTGCCTTCCGAGTCAAGGATGCTGCCGTCGTTCAGAACATCCATGCCCACTAAACCGCGCATGGGCAGGTTTGTCAACGTGACGTTGTACGTTTCCGTGTCCACAGCCGCCACGGAATACACCGATGGTATTCCATCACCGGTTGGTTGGAAATCACTTTCATCCACACCCGTCACGGGGTCCGTAAAGGTCACGCGAAATGTCACCTCGCTCTCAGGCGTATGGAAGATGCTGGGATCCACAGCGCTTGGGCTGACACGATGCACGGATTGAACCCCCACGGCAGACTTCAATTCCTGGCAGAAGGGACTTCCCGACAAGGGCGTCCAGGTGACGGTGAACGCGCCGTTCTGCCGCACGGTGAAGGTGGACGAACCGCTTGCCGCCTGCTGAATGGCGCCGACAGGACGGGAGATCGTCGCGTCCAGGTCAAGGTCGGTCCATTGGTATCCGCCTGGAGGGGATAAGGCGGTGCCCACCGGAACCGCCGCCTTGTAGACATAGTACAAACCGGCCGCGCCGCTGAAATTCCCATCTGCCACGTCAAAACCGCCCAAGGGCACCCGCAGGTCGGTCACAATGCTGTTGTCGTCCACCACATCGAGTTGGACGGTTCCCGTTCCCGTTCCCGTGCTCACGCGCACGGTGAACAAGGAGGCATATCCGGAATCTGGCAGGACCGACACAATCGAAGCGCCGGAGACAGTCGAATTCGCCACGCTGAAATCGGTTGCATCGACGCCCGTAACGGGATGGTCGAAGGTGACGTTGAAGTCGACCCCGAGGCTCCGCGTGTGGCTGCACGTTCCCGTTGGAATCTGAACGGCCGTGACGTGCGGCGTGGGCGAGGTGTCCAAGTCCTGGCAAAACGAGGCGCCCGACACCGGAACCCAGTTGACTGTGAACGGGCCTTCCTTATCGACAATAAGGACGCTTCCTGTGCTGTGAAGCGCGTCGGGCGGCGTCCATGTGGTATGGGTCAGATCGAGTTGCGACCAGTCGGTATAGCCGCCGGGAAGGTTCAACGGCTTGGTCGCGGGAATGGTTCTTTTGTCGAGGTAATAAAGCGCCGCGGTTCCGCTGAGATCTCCGTTCCCGGCGCCCCATCCGCCCAGGTGTCCGTTCTGCGCCGTGATGAGGCTATCGTCATCCAGCAAATCGAGTTGGACGGCTCCTTCGCCGGTTCCCGTGCTGACGGTAACCGTATAGGTCGTAGTGTATCCGGACGTTGGCGACACCCCCGTGATGGTTGCGCCGGTGACAGTCGAACTGGCCACGCTGAAATCGCTTGCATCGACACCCGTGACCGGAAGATCAAAGGTGACGGTGAAATCAACGGTGTCGGCGCGCCCATGATTGCAGATGTCCGAGGGAAGCGCAATGCCGGTGGCGCTCGGGTACGCGGGGATCGTGACTACGTTGTTCACGCTATAATTGGCTAAGTTCTTAAAACCTGAGTACTGGCTGGTTGTGTAACACACACCCGGAACTATGTTTGCAACTACTGTGCCCGGGCCGTCGGCGCTGGTCACCGTTATGGTATAGGCGGAGCCGCTTCCGGCAACCGTATACTTGATATGCGTGGCGGTGCTGCTCCCAAAATCCACCTGGCCGGTTTGATCGCCGGTCTTAAAGTCCGTCACGTCTGCCAGCGGGCCAAACATGTATTCATGGAACTCGACATCGAAGGTGAGCGGAAGACCTCCATCCCATTCCGCCTGGGTCGCGGCGCGAGCCACATAGGGAACTGCGAACGCCCAACTGCTGTATTTTAAGAATGGGTAGCAGGGTGAGCCTGAGAGGGGATGCCACCAGACATTGGTGAAATCCCATCCGGAATAACAGGAATCGCTCCCTTGCATCTGTGAGGTGGTATATCCCGTCCCGGCCCCGGAGGTGCTTGTGCCGGTGACCGTGGTGTCCCAGCAGCATCCGGCAACGGTTGCGCCGTCGGCGTGCCCTGTCAGCACGAACCCGTATTTCGACGTGGCGCTGAGCGTCGCGGCAACAAAACAATTGCTGACAGTGGAGCCGGACATCGCGGTCGCCATGAACCCGGCGGCCCAAGCGGCGCCTGTGACCGTGCCGGTGACGTAGCAGTTTTGAATGGTTCCGCTGTGGTGCGTAAATACCAGCCCGGCCGACACCAGCCCCGGCGGAGTGAGCCCCGCGTGCCCGACGTTGCCGGAGCAGGAACAAGAGGCCACCGTGCCATATTGATCCGCCACCAAACCCGCCGCATTCGATGTGCCCCAAATGTCAGTTCCGGGGTTGACGAAGCTTTCCACCAGGCTGCCATTATTTGTGACGCAAAAACCGGCCGCCGTTGGAGCCGAGACCGTCCCGCTCATAATCGCGCATCGCTTGATCAGGCCCTTATTGTCATTGCAGAGGACCGCCGCGGAATTCGAGCATTCGATGTTGACGCTGGCGAAAGCGAGATTAACCACGTTCCCTGTCGTCGCAATCGTCGTAAACATGGCGTCATCGGTGCTCATCTGATAGAGACCGGTGATGGTGTGGCCGCCCCCGTCGAGCGTTCCCGAAAAGCTTGCTATCGGCACAAATCCGTTGTAGGGATAGGCTGCCCAATTCACAGTGTCGCTGGCGTCAATGTCGTTGGCAAGCAGGTAGGAACCGGCAGGGTCCGTGCTGATGGCCTGCAATTCGGTGACATTGTGGATCAGGACCGTGCCGGTTGCGTCCGCCGCGCCGGCAAAGAGCAGGAGTATTGCGGCGGTCATTATTCCGAAGGACAGCAAGAGGACGGCATGCATGTTCCGGGCCGCTGTCGGCAGGACGGAATGCTGCATCGGGTTTGCCGGTATTCTGTTTCGGGAATTGGTCTTATGCATCATGGCGTCAGCTCCCGGGATTCAATTCGTCCACATCGGACACGTAGTTTAACTTGAAGGTGCCCTCGACATAGACGGGCGTTCTGTGCAGGCCCGTAATGGTTTCGCGATAGGTTCCGCCAAGCCACTGGTCGCCCCAGCCGGCATAGGCCGAGTCGTCCACCGTTCCGCTCGTGCTGTAGTCCACGAAGTCGAGCGCGACGCCGCGGGTGATGGACCAGGATTCCTCGCCGTCCGGCAACTGCTGCTGGTATTGTTCGTCGAGATTGTTGTGGTCGGGATGGTACTTGTGCACGAAAGGATTGAGACGATCCCGGTAATCGAGCAGCACCGAACAGCCAATGGTGCTGGCCGATGTGCCGGCCGTGGGAAACGCACCCGTCATGTTAATGGGTGCGCTGAATTGGAAGGCGGGCGTGCTGAAACGGCGCCCGACCGGCACGCCGCCCCGCATGGTGGACCCTTTGAACTCGGCAAGCCTGCTTTCATCCGTGATGAGGACATACTGGCCGGGAACATCGACGACCGTTCCTCCCGCATGATCCGGGTCCGGTTTTGTGGTGCCCTCTTTCCACATCAGCGTGACCTGCTGCAGGAACCGGGCCTGGCCGTTCTTGTCCACGTGGACAATGATGGTGAAATTGAATTCCGACCCTGTGGGCTGGGGCGTCGTGTGGTCAAGCGCCTTTGCACTGCTGCCAAGCTCGGGCTGGCTGACTTTGTTGAGCGTCACCGAACCGATCCACAGCCCGGCCATCGGATGCGACAGTGATTTTGTGCCGGTCGCCGTTTGGAATCCCAGGGCGGTCACCGGCAGGGACAGCAGCATCCCCTCCCCGTCGCTGACCTGAATGATTGATTGGTACGAGTTGGT
>CAIXUF010000424.1 GCA_903922535.1 Candidatus Hydrogenedentota bacterium | reverse complement strand
GATGAAGTCGTCAAACTCCTTGTTGTTGAACTTGACCGGCCCCTGCACGAGGTCTTCGACCACCGTCTCGCCGTCCGGCACGCGGAAGCGCACCACGAAGGGTGTGTCGCCCTTGGCCGCAATCTCGTCCGGGGTCAGGTCACGGCACTTGCGGCTGTAACGGAAAGGCCGCTTCTCCGCCTCGGCCAGCGCGCGGTCCGCGTCCAACTCCTCCTTGGTGCAGAAGCAGCGGTACGCCTTGCCCTCGGCCACCAGACGCATACCCTCGGCGTGGTGCAGCTCACGCCGCTGCGACTGGCGGTAGGGGCCCAGCGCGCCCTTCTCCGGTTCGTCGCCGAAGGGCGGGCCCTCGTCCCAGTCGATACCAAGCCACTTGAAGCCGTCACACATGGCTTCGACGAACTCTTCCTCAGTGCGCTCCGCGTCGGTGTCTTCCAGGCGCAGCACAAAGGTGCCGCCTTGGCTGCGCGCGAAGAGCCAGTTAAACAGGGCCATCTTGGCCGTGCCGATATGTAGAAAACCCGAAGGCGACGGGGCGATGCGGCAGCGAACAGTGCTCATGATGGTTACGGGACTCCCAATGGACGTAATGGCTGAAGCGACCGAAGGTTAAAGGATAGCATTTCGGCGCTGGGGCGTGCATCTCGGCTTTGCGCGGGACCGGGTCTCCATGCAAAAATGACCGGCCGGCGCGGGGTGCGCCGCCAAGGAGACTCAACATGTCGGATGCGGTCAATTCCCAGGGTCAGTCTAATCAAAGTGGCGGCTGCGGTTGTGGCGGAAAATGCGGTGGGGCGAAGCTGGACCGGCGCCGGTTCATGCAGGTGGCGGGGTTGGGGCTGCTGGCGACTTCGGTGGGGCGGCCGCTGATCGCGATGGCGGGGCCCTTTGACGCGCCGGAGACGCCGGGTTTCCCGGTGCCGGGCGACAAGAAACTCACCCCCGAGTGGGTGCGCGGCCTTTATGCGCGCGGCGAGAAGGAAGTTTATCGTGGGGCGGATTTGGACGCCATTGGCATGCCCTGCGGCGGCATCGGCAGCGGCCAGATGTACCTTTGCGGCGACGGCACGCTGGGCTGCTGGCAGATCTTCAACAATGCCGAGTCGATGTGGATTGGCGCCACCGGCTCGACCTATGAACGGCGCGCGCACAAGAAGCCCTGCCATCAGCGCTTCATGGTGTTGGCAAGGTCCGGCAAAGACTCCCCCGTGCGGCGCGTGCTGGACAAGGACGGCTTCGCGCAGGTGGCGTTCAAGGGCGAATATCCCGTCGCACAGGTGCACTACACGGACCCGGCCGCTCCGGTGAAGGTGGAACTGGAAGCCTTCTCGCCGTTTATCCCGCTGGATGCGGAAAACTCGTCCTATCCGGCGACGCTGTTCCACTACACGGTCGAAAACGTGTCCAAGGCGCACCAGGAAGTGTCTGTCGCGGGGTTGTTGGAGAACTATGTTGCGTTCCGAAACGGCGATGTGTTCCACGCGCAGCGCAGCATCCGCTTCGGCCAGGGGAACGGCCGGGCATGGATGAATCTTGCCGCGGAACAGTCGGCCGAACAGGAAGCCGCCGACACGGGCGACACCGGGCGCGAGCGGATACTCTTCACCGACTTCGAGGGTGACGACTATGGCGACTGGAAGGCCGAGGGCGAGGCCTTCGGCAAGGGACCGGCGCACGGCGCGCTGCCGGGCCAGCAGCCGGTGGACGGCTTTACGGGCGCGGGCCTGGTGAACAGTTTCAACGGCGGCGACGTGCCGAAAGGGAAACTGATTTCACCGGCTTTCACCATTGCGCGGCGTTTCATCAATTTCCTTATTGGCGGCGGCGCGTACAAGGACCGGACCTGCATTAACCTTGTCGTGGATGGCAAGGTGGAGCGCACGACGACCGGCAAGAACCAGGAGCACCTTCAT
Organism: Candidatus Hydrogenedentota bacterium; assembly: GCA_903922535.1. The sequence continues at coordinate 4,430 of CAIXUF010000424.1, read as the reverse complement.
TGGCAGCACTGGAACGTGGTGAAACTGGAGGGGCGCGAGGCGCATATCGAGATCGTTGACGATGCGTCCGAGGGATGGGGCCATGTCAACGTGGACCATATCGAGTTTGCTGACCGGCCGCACGACGGCGAGGCGGCGGCGCTCAGCCGGATGCCGGATTTTGGAACGATGTGCTTGGCCTTCCTGGGCGAGGCGGAGCGTGGGGGAGCGTGGGCTGCCGCGGCGGACCCGGGCGGGCTGCCCGGCGGCGCGCCCGTGGTGGCCGATGCGGACTATGAAATCGGCGACGAGCGCACGGGGCTGCTGGCAGCGAAACCGGTGGCGCTGAAGCCGGGTGAGAAGGCGACCTTCGTTTTCGCGTTGACCTGGCATTTCCCGAACCAGTCCCATGGCCAGTACTACGCCACACGCTTCGCCGACGCGCAGGCGGTGGCGGCGCATCTGTTTGACAACCACGAGGCGCTGACCGCCGGGACACGGCAGTGGCGCGACACCTTCTACGATTCCACGCTGCCCTACTGGCTGCTCGACCGGCTGCATTCGACCGTGTCCACGCTGGCCACGGGCACCTGCCAATGGTGGGCCAACGGCCGCTTCTACGCCTATGAGGGCGTTACCTGCTGCGAGGGCAACTGCACCCACGTTTGGAACTACTCCCACTCCGAGGCACGCCTCTTCCCCGATCTGACGCGCCGCGTTCGCGAGATGCAGGACTTTCGCGACACGGCCGACGGCGGCGGCTTTGATCCGGAGACGGGGCTGGTGGGATTCCGCAGCAACGACGCCTACGCCGCCGATGGGCAGTGCGGCACGGTGCTCAAGGCCTATCGCGAGCACCTCATGTCGGCCGACGCGGAGTTCCTCCAGCGCAACTGGCCGCGCATCAAGCACGCACTCCAGTATCTCATCAAGCAGGACGAGAATGACGACGGGCTCATCGAGAACAAACAGCCCAACACCTACGACATCGACTTCTACGGCGCCAACACCTTCGTGGGCAGTTTGTACCTTGCCGCGCTGCGCGCGGCCGAGGAAATGGCCAGCGAGGTGGGGGATGGCAAGTTCGCCAAGAAAGTGCGCGAGATCTTTGAGAAGGGCCGTGCGGCCTCGGAAACCCGCCTGTGGAACGGTGAGTATTTCATTCAGGATGTCGACCTGAAAGAGCATCCCAAGGCGCAGTATGGCACGGGATGCCTGGCTGACCAGTTGTTCGGCCAAGGCTGGGCGCACCAGTTGGGGCTGGGCTACATCTACGATCCGGAGAAGGTGAAGCAGGCACTGTGGTCCGTGTGGCGCTACTGCTGGGCGCCCGACGTGGCCCCATTCAACGAAAAGTACCCGCCGCAGCGCTGGTTCATCACACCGGGCCACGCCGGCCTGTTCACCTGCACCTGGCCCAAGAGCGAGCACCTCAAGGAGGGCGTGCTGTACCGCGAGGAGGTGTGGACGGGCATCGAGTACCAGGTGGCGGGGCACATGGCCGCCGAGGGCATGACCGACGAAGCCATGGTCATTTGCCGTGCCGTGCACGACCGCTATCAGCCCAGTCTCGCCAATCCATACAACGAGGTGGAATGCGGTGACCATTACGCCCGCGCGATGGCCAGTTGGGGCGTCTACCTGTCGCTGGCCGGGTTCAACTACGACGGTCCGGCGGGCCGTATTGGGTTTGACCCCAAGATCAATGCCGACGATTTCCGCGCACTCTTCACCACGGCGGAGGGATGGGTCGTGTTCGAGCAGAAACGCGAGAACGGCCACCAAGTCAACCGGCTGAAAGTGGTGCGCGGTTCCTTGCGGCTTCAGGAAGCCTCCTTCGGCCTGCCGGTGGGCAAGTCGGCTGGTGCGGTGCAGGCCACGCTGGATGGCAAGGCGTTTCCGGTGGAAGTCGCGACACAGGTTGGGCGCATGACGCTTGCCGTCAAGGCCGACACGGTGCTCAAGACCGGCGCGGTGCTGGAGGTAAAAGCCACGCTCGGAGATGCGGCATCGGTGGCGTGATGCCAAGATTGGCGGTGGCTGTTGGTTGTGTGTCTCTGGGAATGGACGGCATGGACGCTATGGACAAAATGGACTGAATGGACAGGATGAAGAGTCCATACCGTCCATATCGTCCATACGGTCCATTGTGTCCATCTCGTCCATGATGTTCGTTGTCTTGCCGCGGTCAGGTGTTGCCGTGGCCCAGCCTGTCAGTCGTTCGTCACTTGTGCCCGAACGCCTCGGCGGGCACCGGTTGGTTCTTGACGCCGGGGCCGGACCAGGTCAGCAACAGGTCCAAATCGCCGCCTGCCTGGAAATAATCAACCACAATGGCATGCCAGCCTTTGCGCAGCGCCACAAACGCGGTCTCCGTCTCGGCCTTGTGCAGGCCGTCGTTGTCGATCAGCTCTTTGCCGCCGACAAACATTCTGCTGCCGTCGTTCGATCGCAGCCCGAAGGAGTAGAGGCCGTCGGTCGGCGCGTGGACAAATCCCTCAAAATGCAGCGCCCCGCCGTCCTTGTTGACGAGCGGTTCCAGTGAGATGCGTTCCACCACGCTCGTCTTGTTTGCCGTCAGTGTGGCGAAATCGGGCAGCTTGTCCAGCGTCTTCTCGTAGTAGGCGCACTTGAGGCCGGGCTTGATGCCCTTGCCGTCCAGGGCCGGCTGCACCGGGAAAGTCCCCCCGTCCGACTTGAACGATGCCATGACCATGTCCTTGTACTTCGGCATGGCGCCGTCGTTCTCGCGAATCTGGGTGACGCCGTTGCGTTCAGCCACCTCGAAGAAACGGTTCACGAGCCGGGCGAACTCGGGTTTCATGTGCACCGTGTAGTTCTTGTGGTCGAATTCATACGCATCCGAGGCGTGCTTGCGCAGGCGCTCGATTTGGGTGTAGTCGAGGCTGAGCCGGGCCACGCGCACGCGCTCCAGCGTTTCCGGCGCGTCGGCCACGGCCTTTTCCGCCGAGTCAAACAGCTCGTCGGCGCGTTTCAGCAGTTCGGGCGTGAAGCACTTGAAATCAGGGCCAATCCAAATGCCCATGTTGACCTTGGGGTCCTTCACTGCGTCGTGGATGAGGTTGAGATACATGCAGATGGGGGTTGCCGCCTTCCCGTAGACGGCGTTCAGGAACTCGGTGGCGGCGTAGTCCTCGTTGTACTGCGGGTTCCAAAGCAGCTTCGCGCCCAGGTAGCCGCTCAACCCGTTGAACTCGCCGTTGAGCGTCGTGTACACGTCCTGCTCGAAGATGCCGCGCACGTTGTTCTTGATCATGTAGCGGATGTTCGGCCCGCGCACGCGCAGGTTCGGGAAGGGTGTCAGGTAGTGCGAGAATGACGTGTTGTAATTCCACACCCAGAGCCGCTTGCTCACCTGCGCCCAGCCTTCCAGGTCGTTGCAGAATGCGGCGTTCTCCTTGGTCGCGCGCTCCTCAAAGGGGTGGGAGAAGTCGCACTCGATGCTGCACAGGCGGATAATGACATTCGGTTCCGGCCGCATCGTCTTTGGCGGCTTGCGCGTGTACTGGTAGGCCAGCGTGTCGATCAGCTTGTCGGGGAACTCGTCACGCACCGCTCGGGCGACGCTGTTGACCAGGTAGAGCATGGGTCCCATCTGGCTGCCCTCGGCTGCGGCCAGGGCGGCGCACTTGTCGCAGGTGCAGTAGTTGGCCCAGTCGTTCTGCGACACGGAGAACACGGTCGCCTCCGGATGCTCGCGCATCCGCTTGCGCACCTCCTCGGTCACGATCCGCACCACGTCGTCGTTGGTGCAGCAAAGCTGGGTGCGGTCCTTCACGTGCACACCCTTGACCAGCGCGAAGTATTCGGGGTGCCCGTCAAAATACACCTCCGGGGGCACCAGCCCGTTCGCTGTATGGACGAACCCGCAGTAGTTCACCTTGCCGCCGTGTTTCGCCTCCAGTCGGCCTGCGGTGCTGTTCATGCGGTTGCGCGCGCACCAGTCCCCGTCGAAGCAGTCCATGACAAAGGGCTCGCGGTATTCCAGCGCAGGGATGCGCAGTTCGTCGAGATTCTCCACGGTCAGCGTGGACGCTTTGGGGATGGTGCTGATGGTCGGCGTGAACCAGCGGCAGCCAAGGTGGTCCTCAAGCAGGCCGTACACCCCGTAGAGCGTGCCGCGCGGCTCGCCGCCGGCGATCACGAGGTGTGTGCCTTTCGTCAGCAGCACATAGCCTTCCGCGCCGAGCCGCTGAAAATCGACGGAGAGGTTGAGCCCGTACATGCGGTCGTTTGCGCCGACAATGATTTCCGACGGGCGCACCGGTTCGGCGTCGGTAATCAGATCGAACGAGGCCCCCGTGATCTCTTTAAGAAAGCGCTGCAGCTCCTCCGCCGCGTAGCGGGTGCTCGGCGAGGCATTCGCGCCGACCACAATGGCCGCCTTCGCTTCGCCGTTTTCCGCCAGGAGCAGCCCGGCCTTGGGGGCG
>CAIXUF010000423.1 GCA_903922535.1 Candidatus Hydrogenedentota bacterium | reverse complement strand
GCGGTCAACAACGCGGTGGAGGACACGAGCGACGGCACGTTCACTATCGTGGTACCCGTGACCGTGCCCGACATGGGGGGACTGACGCAGGCAGCGGCCGGCGCGGCAATCGCCGGTGCGGGACTCACGGTGGGTGCGGTCACGCAAGAATGCAGCGACACGGTTCCGGCGGGCTCGGTCATCAGCCAGAACCCCGTGGCGGGCCAGCAGGCTCTTCCTGGTACTGCGGTGACCCTGTCGGTATCATGGGCCGGGTGCAGCTTGGACATGGAGATGGTTTCGGTGCCGGCGGGCACGTTCACGATGGGCAATAGCGGCGTCGGCGACGACGCAGCGTACTTGCCCTCAAACGAACTGCCGACGCATTCGGTGATGCTGGGCGCGTACCAGGTTGGCAAGTACCCTGTCACGAGCAGACAGTACTGCGACGTGCTGAACTGGGCGCTGGCGCAGGGATATCTGAAGACCTCCGCGGGCGCGGCATGGGCGGGTGCGAACGATATCTACGCGGGCGGCAATTTGCAGTTTTTCCTGAACTGTGCGGAGAGCTACTGCAACATCCAGTACTCGGGCGGGGTGTTTACGCCGAAAACGCGGGTGGGGTTGCCGGGGACGACGAACTATTCCATGGACACGCACCCGATGGTGCCGGTGTCGTGGTATGGATCGGTGGCGTTCTGCAACTGGCTGAGCCAGATGCAGGGGCTGACGCCCTGCTATGACATGACCACGGCAAACTGGCCGCTGACGGTGGCACCGCCGGCTTGGGGCGGCTATCGCCTGCCGACGGAAGCGGAATGGGAACGTGCGGCGGCGTGGGACGGGTCCAAGCACTGGATCTACGGGTTCAGCAGCGACACGCTGTTCGACAACCGGTGCAACTGTAACTTCTGCAATCCGCTGGGCCTGATGGAATATCCCTACACCTCGCCGGTGGGGTGGTTCAACGGTGTTAATGTCAGTCCTAACGGTACGGTAATGACGGTGAACAGCCCGAGCCCGGTGGGCGCGTACGACATGAGCGGCAACGTGCGGGAATGGTGCGGCGACTGGTATGGGGCCTACGAAGCAGGCGCTCAGATGAATCCGACAGGGCCTGCGTCGGGCTCAAGCCGGGTGCTTCGCGGCGGGTCTTGGACCTTCTACTACGACCGTTGCCGTTCGGCGCAGCGCTACAACCACACCCCGGACAGCACGCCCGACTACAGCGGCTTCCGTGTTTCCAGGTCCTTCTCCGAGGGGCCGGAGCCCGTGGCCGTGCCCGACGTGGTGGGCAAGACACAGTCGGCGGCGTCCACGGCCATCACCGGCGCGAACCTGACGGTTGGCACGATCACGCAGGAGTTCAGCGCGACGGTGGCCTCCGGCCTGGTCATCAGTCAGGATCCCATTGCGGGCGGGAGCGTGGCGCCGGGAACCGCAGTGAGCCTGGCCGTGTCGAAAGGGCCGGAGCCCGGACCCGTGACCGAGGAGACGGTGCTGTTGCAGGGCGGTGTGCCGTTGGTGATGAAGTGGATACCGGGCGGAACCTTCATGATGGGCAGCCCGGATACGGAGCAGGGCGAAGGGCCGCAGCATTCGGTGACGCTGGGCGGGTTCTGGATGGGCAAGTATGAGCTGACCAAGCGTCAGTGGCAGGCGGTGATGGATACGACACCGTGGGCGGGACAGAGCAGTGCGCTCGCTGATCCGGACAGCCCGGCGGTGTATGTATCCTGGGATGACGCGCAGTCCTTCTTGACTGCGGCGAACAGTTGCACGGGCAAGACCTTCCGTCTGCCCTCCGAGGCGGAGTGGGAGTATGCGTGCCGCGCGGGCACGACGACGCGTTCCTACTGGGGCGACGACCAGAGCAGGACGACCATCGGGAACTACGCTTGGTGGGGGTATAATACTTGGGCTTCTGAGTTCGGGAGCCAGGCGTACGCGCATGTGGTGGGCCAGAAGCTGCCGAATGCCTTTGGCCTGTACGACATAATCGGCAACGCTTATGAGTGGTGCCAGGACTGGTGGCATGACAGCTACGCGGGCGCGCCCACGGATGGTAGCG
>CAIXUF010000422.1 GCA_903922535.1 Candidatus Hydrogenedentota bacterium | reverse complement strand
TCCGAAAAGCCCTCGAAATAGACCCCCTTTACCTTGATGCCACGACAAACCTGGGTGCCACGCTGGCCAAATTGGGACGTCATGACGAGGCCAACGTTTATATGAAGAAGGCTGCGGAATTGAAAAAGTCCCGCAAGATCGGCAAATAGACGGGATTCTCAAATGAGGGGCCGCGCAGTCGCGGCATTCTTCCGCGTCATCTGTGTGCGAATTTGGGTGTCAGCCCCTTGCCACCGGCAGGCGTTGTTGCTATACTGTTGACAATCGACAATATGTAGAACCATGTCAAAACGGGAAATGGCTGGCAGAAGATGACCTTGCGTTTATGTATGCAGACCGTGGGGGTCGTGGCAGCGGCAATGATGGCGCTGGGCGGGGGCGCATTCGCCGAACCCAAGGCGGACACGGCCGACGGCAAGGTGCTGGTGGCGGACGTGGTCAGGGCCACCGGGCCCGTCGCGGCGGCAAAACCGCAGTTGGCCGAGCGGCCCAAGCCGCGCACACTGCACCAGTTCCGCGACAAGGCAGGGACGATGACCTTCACCAACCGGCCGGACAAGTACAAGGTCCGGAACGATTTTGTCGAGGTTTCCATCCGATACGAGCGCATTCCGCTGCCGGCCACATACAAGCCCGCTCCCACACCCCGGCTGGCCCCATCGATTGCGCCGCAGACGGTGGAGGACGCCACGATTCGCGAGATCGTCAAGCGGTACTCGACCATCTACGGGCTGGAGGAACCGCTGGTTTACGCGGTTATTCACGCGGAAAGCGCCTTTGATCCGGACGCCGTTTCGCCGGCGGGCGCGCGGGGGCTGATGCAGCTCATGCCCGGCACGGCGCTGGAGATGGGTGTCACAGACATTTTCGACCCGCTCCAGAACGTGGCGGGCGGCACGCAGTACCTGTCCAGGATGATGGACCTGTTCCATGACAAGGAACTGGCCGTGGCGGCGTACAATGCCGGGCCGGAGAACGTCAAGAAATACGCGGGCATCCCGCCTTTCGACGAAACGCAAAGCTACGTCAAAATCGTGATGGCCTATGAGCGGGCGTACCGCAAGGGCGGGTTCGTGCCGAACGTGAGAATGGCCAATTCGGCGAAATACCAGTTTCATCACACGCTGGGCAAGGCCCCTGCGAAGGCTTCCTTTACGGTCTGCTTCCACAGCGGTCTCACCCAGCCCGCCGACCGGGTGGTGGACAAGGAACCCTATTGGTTCATCGAGTACGCCAACCGCTCCTATCCGGTCCGCAAGGACCTGGTGAAGTCCATCGAAAAGGTGGCCTGACGGCGCCGGGGGCATTTCATGGGCACGTTCTTTCTTCCGGAATTTGAGGGACGACTGCCGGACGACCTGCCGAAAGACACCCTGGCCCGCGTGGCCGGGGCGGTGAGTGCGGGAACCTTCCAATCCGGCACGGCGGCGCGCGCGCAATATGTGATGGTCGTTGAGGAACCCGACCGCATACACTTTCGCGCGCGAACCCTTCTGACGGCCATCGGCATAGGATTGAACGACGTTACCCTCGAACGCCGACCGGACGGGCGAATTGACTATTTCGTCAGCTTTTACCGCTGGTTCTACTACTGTCTGTTCATTACCCTGGTGGCCCTTGCCGTGCCCGCAGGCATGCTCGTCGGCCGGCTGCTTGGCCCGGGCCTGGGTTTGCGCCCCGCGTTTGGTGGCGGCGGGCCTTGGGTCACGTTCATGCTTGCGGCCGCCCTCGTGCTGGGCCTGTTCTGGCCGTTCATTCTCACGGCACTGCACAAGCCCATGGCGCGCGCTTTCTTGGAGCAACTGGTGCGCGCGTCTGCGCGCAAGCCTCTTCCGCAGACGCACCCGGACTGAATGGCTGCTGCGGCATCGTCAGCGCACACCGCACCGCAGCTTTTTCAGGCTGCGTCACTTCTGTCTGGTCCGTGTCGGAGATGATCAGAACGCTGGAACATTCCCCTCGTGCGAGGCACGAAACAGCTTCAAGAACGCCGCTTCATCAAGGGTTCCCGGCTGGTTCCGGAAACGGTAGGGATCACCCGCGATATCCACCGCGTAGGCGTCTACCACGCCGTCGGGCACCCCGTGATCGCGCGCGGCGGGTGATGTGCCCAAGTCCCGGAACAGGCCGTGGATGCCCCCCGCGACAGCCTGCGCCACCGCATCTGGATCGGCGGGGTCAGCGGGGCACCCCAGAGCATCGCATATCGCGGCGACTTCTTTCGGCAACTGGTGCGCGTTAAAGGCAAACACGGGCGCGAGCAGCAGGCCGTTGGCCAGGCCGTGGGCGATGCCGTGCCGAAGGGTGTAGTAATAGCCCATGCCGTGGACCACGGTGGTGCCGGTCTGGGCGATAATCATGCCCGAGAGCATGGCGGCATGGAACAGGGAGCCGCGCGCCTCAATGTCACCCGGATGATTCGCGGCGACGGGCAGCCAGCGCCGGACAAGCCGCACCGTTTCGAGCGCGAGCGGATCGCCCATCGGGCAGGATTGGCGCGAGACCATGCCCTCCATGGCCTGACTCAGGGCATCCAGGCCGGTGGCAATGGTGACACTGCGGGGCATGGACACGGAAAGTTCCGGGTCGAGCAGCGCGACGGCCGGAAACAGGGCGGCGCCGCGCACGGTGCGCTTGGCGTTGGACGCCTCGTCCACCAGCACGCTGTAGGGGGTC
>CAIXUF010000421.1 GCA_903922535.1 Candidatus Hydrogenedentota bacterium | reverse complement strand
GTACGCTGCTCGGTTGTTGGCGGTCTGGGGAAGCATAGATGTGGGGGGCTAACCGCGAAACAGTCCGTGGCCGGCTACTGCTAGGGTTGTGGCGATACGGGCTAAGTGTGCAGCACGTTTAGTGTGCTGCACGGTTACCGGGGAAAATGAAAAACAGCAAAAAGGCCAAAAAAATGCTTGACATTCGCCGCCGGCTCGTGATAACCTAGGAGCGTATATAGCTCACTTATTTGGCCTTGTGACGCGTTGCTCTGACCGCATTGGGCAATCGGACACACATCCCGAAGCATGCTGGAGTGCACAGACCTGGCCATGCTCGGCGCGGCAGGAAGCGATACCTGCCCTGGCCTCTCCATTAGATTGGAGGACCACCATTCGATGGGCACTGAGCGAGACGCGGTGCCCCCCTCGTTCCCGCGTGCAAACGCGGTCTTCTTGGACCTTCGGGTCCCCCCAGGGCGACAATGGTCGCCAAATCGGTGCAGTCGCAGCCTTAGCGCGACTCGTGCCGGGTCGTCAGACCCTAACTACTGTTCGTACATCATGGCCGCAACGAGCGTGTGCGGTCAAAAAATAGCGGGAAACCGCGCAGAGAAACAGCGGAAGACGCAAGTCTGCCCGCCGACACCTCATGTCCGGAGGAGGAACCATGAGTCGCAGCAAACAGAAGCCGTCCGCAGGATCACCGGTGTATCAAGCTAACCATGTCATGGATGAGCTAACCGTATTGGGTATCAGCCGGCATCAGCAGAAAGCAGAGGGGACCGCCGGCAGTCTCATTGTCGGCATCGAGACCAGGCGGGCCTATCACAATGCCCTCGTCACCTACGGCCGGTGGCTGCGCGCGGCTCACAGCGTGCCCGCCCTGGCACAGAGCACGCCTGAGTTGGTGGTGGCGTACATCCACCACCGGATGGCCACCCGCGCGCCAGGCACGGTGGGTAAGGAATTGGCCGCGATTCGGCATCTCGATGACGCTTTGCGTCGCATGGGCCGCCGGCCCGCTGACGCGCCCCCGCTGGCGCCGACGGGCGATGATGAGCATGCGATCCAGTGCCGGCACGGCAGCCCGCGCCCCACCCCGCTGACGCCGGCGCATGCGGACGGGGTGGCGGAAAAACTGCGTGAGTTGATCGACCCGGTGTTCGCGCAACTGAATGGGGTCCAGCGATACGCTGGGCTGCGGCTGGCAGAGGCCGTGCATCTGCGCGCGGACGCGATCGCTGAAGACGGCAGCAGCATCTCGCTGCGTCACAACGACCACACCAAAGGGGGCCGGCCGCGTGTGATCCCGATCGAGCCGCAGCACAGGACATTTTTCATGGAGCTGCGGGCGCAGGGGCTGCTGAATCGGTCGCGCCGGCATGATCCGGAAGGGCACTGCTTCGATGGCCGGGGGGGGCTGGATGATGCGTACCGGCGCAAGTTCCAGTGGGCTTGCCGCAAAGTGGGGGCGCCGCATACTCGCACCCACGACATGCGCGCCACTTACGCTGATGAACTGCTGAGGCTGCTCATTGCGCAGGACTGCGCGCCCGAGGAAGCGCGTCTGGAGATCAGCCGGCGCATGGGTCACAATCGGCCTGACGTGCTGCGGCACTACGTGGGGGCAGACAGCCTCGACCACATCGAAACGGAGGATGACTATGACTAACAAGACTAACAAAAAAAACAAGCGCCCCCAACCTACCGAGCGGCGGGTGGTCTACGCGGGCCGGGAATATCGGATCACAACCCCGTATGATAAGAGACTGGTGGATGGGATCAAGACGATTCCAGGCGCACATTGGGATGATGCCGGCGGCTACTGGGCGGTGCCGCCGCGGCCGGACAGCCTGGCCCGCATGGTGAAGGTGTGCCGCGAGTATCAGATCGGCGCGGACGCAGCCACTGCGGCGGTGTTGGCGGCAGCCGTGCCCGGGGCGAATCTGATCCCCCTGCCCCCGGCCCCGGTGGAGGTGGTGTCGGT
>CAIXUF010000420.1 GCA_903922535.1 Candidatus Hydrogenedentota bacterium | reverse complement strand
CGGCGCTGATGAACCTTTCGACGATCTATGTGTTTACCCACGATAGTTTCTATGTGGGAGAAGATGGCCCCACGCATGAACCCGTCGAGCAGATTGCCAGCTGGCGTTGTATGCCTAATGTGTCCGTGATCCGCCCCGCCGATCCGACCGAGACGGTGGCCGCCTGGTTGACCGCGATGAAGAACACCAAGGGTCCGACCCTGTTGTTGTTGACCCGCCAGAACCTGCCGGTGATTGACCGCACGGTATACCCGGCGGCCTCGAACCTTGAGAAAGGTGCCTATGTACTCTGGCAGAGCGGCTCGGGCACGCCTGACCTGATCCTCATCGGAACCGGCTCGGAAGTGAGCCTGGCGCTGGATGCCGCGAAGGAGTTGGCCAAGGAAGGCAGGAATGTGCGCGTCGTCAGCATGCCCTCGTGGGACCTGTTCGAGAAGCAGGGCGCGGACTACAAGGCGCAGGTTCTGCCCTCCGACTGTAAGAAACGTCTCGCGGTCGAAGCCGGCTGTTCCATGGGCTGGTCGAAATATATCGGGTGCAAGGGCCGCACCGTGTGTGTGGACCACTTTGGCGCCTCGGCGCCGGCCAAGGTCATCGCCGAGAAATTTGGCTACACCACCGCCAACGTCGTGAAGGTGGCGAAGGAACTGCTGGGATAAAGCATGAAAGAGCATAGGCGGTTTGCCTGTGCCTCGACGCCTTTTTTAAATAGCGGGAAACGAAATGCGGCTGGCATGTTGGAGGCCGTTTTGCTACACGACGGGCATGATTTCAACGGATACCATTAAACGATATGCGAGGCGGCTGGCGAGCGAGGTCAAGCCCTTGAAAATCGTCCTTTTTGGATCGTACGCCTACGGCCAGCCACAGCCTGATTCGGATGTGGACTTGTTGGTGATCATGCCCACGCGGCGGAGGGCCGTCTATGAGGCGGCCCGTATACAATGTGCCGTGCCGGCGCCTTTCCCCTTGGATCTTCTGGTGCGCACGCCTGGACAGGTCCGGAAACGCGTGGCGCTGGGGGATTCCTTCATGCGCGAGATCACGGCTAGCGGGAAGGTACTCTATGAATCCGCTCACGCATGAATGGGTTGAAAAGGCCGAGGAAGATTTTGAGGCGGCGCGTCGGCTTTCCCGTTGCCGGGCCGTTCCACTTTGGAATGCGGTGTGTTTCCATGCCCAACAATGCGCGGAAAAATACCTGAAGGCTGTCTTACAGGAACGCGAAGCCGCCATCCCGAAAATACACCATCTTCCGGCCTTGCTGAACCTTCTGGTGGTTCATCATCCCCTCTGGGAAGGCATGCGGGAAGGGCTGACGCTTTTGGGCGGGTTTGCCGTTGAATTCCGTTATCCGGGTGAATCAGCCACCCGGCACGATTCCGAAAAGGCGCTTGTCATATGCCGGTCTGTCCGTGAAACGGTACGGGATCATTTGGGTCTAAAGAGGCCGGAACGGAAAGGGCGTGTCCCCCGGTCTGGCGCGCCGCGAAACCGGAAACCGGTTCGACGCCTCTAAAGGCGTCAAGGGACAGTTCCGAGTCGGCAACAAATCATCAAAATGCGCATGTCGTTCCAACCTTCCGTTCGGCTGGATCACAGGTTCAAAACACCGGCGTGATTCTCAACGGGTTACGGACAGTTTGCCCTAGATGCTTTCCCGGCTTGCGCCGATCTGTGCAATGAGGGTATATAAACGAAAAGAAATTACGGGAGATCCTGGTTCGGTCACAACCGATCCACTATGACAAAAGACTGATGTTGCCAGCAATAATTTGAATTTGCGTTCACGCGCAGATCGCTTCTCACAAAATTACCACGCTTGCACGAGCAGGCAAAACCAAAGAAGCGGCCTCACGAGGACGCGCCCCTTGGGGCGCGACTCCTGGTTTGGTGTTTCTTTGGTGGGGTGTGGTAACCCCTGTGAGAGGCACTGACTTGGAACTCGCGCCCCTCTTTTTGGG
>CAIXUF010000419.1 GCA_903922535.1 Candidatus Hydrogenedentota bacterium | reverse complement strand
CGTGACGGCCACGGATAAAGACGGATTGGTCTCCGACGAATATTCATTTGTGATTACCGTCAATCCGCCGGTGCCCAAACCGAGCGTGCATGTGGTGCCTTCGGCCGGGGAGTATGCGGAAACGACGACGAACTTGACGGGGTCTCTGACCGTCACTCTGTCCGAGGCGTATCCGGACGACGTGTGGGTTCTGCTGACTTCGACGCTGCAAGGTGCGAGCCAGAGTAACATCGTCTTTGCCACTACCAATGCGATCCACATTGCGTCAGGTGACACGAATTCGTTTCCGATCAAGTTCAGTATCCCGGACGGTACGCTGGCGAGCGAAATATACGGCATCGACATCGTCCCGACAGTGACCAACTCGCCAGCCAACTCGTATTTCACGGACCTTCAGCAGACCACGGTGTACGTGGACAACGTCCCTCCGACGGTGACCCAGCCGGCGGCCCGTGACCTTTCTTTGACGCCGCTGCCGCTGTACACGAATGTGGCGATGGGGCGCCCGTTTACGTTCGACTACATCGTCAAGGACGTGACGGCGGACGCCGCCTCCATGATTGTCCGGTGGGGCTTCGGGGACGGAACCGCAGAGGTCGCCATGACGGGAGCCGTGGCGCACGTCACTCACACCTATGCGAGTCTCGGAACCAAGTTCGTGTGGATGCAGGCGATAGACAAGGACGGCGGCTATTCGGACGAGATCGAGTTCCCGATCACGGTGGTGCCGCCGCCACCGCCGCCCTCGGTACGCATTCTGCCGCCACCGGGCGCATTGCCCGAAACAAACGTGCTGAACGGAGCTGCGCTCACGGTGCAACTGTCCGAGGCTTTCACCAATGCGGTGACCGTAGGGTTGTCGATCGCCCCTGCAACAAACTATATGAACGGCGTGATCGCGCTCGGCACGAACCGCGTTGTCTTTGCCGTAGGCGAAAGAGAGAAGACGGTGTCTGTCAGCGCACAAGACGGCACCGATCTGAGCAACCGCTCCGGATTCACCATCACGCCTACCGTCCTTGCCAACCCTTCAGCAATCGCCTATTTCACTGATCTTGTGCCGGGATGTGTGACTGTCACAAACGTAGCTCCGGTGATTGCCTCGCCCGTGGACTCGGGCACCAATGTGGCTTACACGGTTTCACGGGCCGAAGCGTGCGTCTTCAACTGGAATGTCAGCGACGTGGCGCCGGATTCCACTGCGGATCCGTCGACTGGCATGAAAGTGACGTGGACGTTCGGCGACGGCGCGTCGGAGGAACGGCGCGGATGTTCCGGAACAGTCAGCCACACCTACATGGCGGTTGGCGACATGGCCGTGCGCGTGGTCGCGACCGACAAAGAAGGCGGCTTCAGCCAGGTGCAGTTCAAAGTCCGGGTCGAGCCGAGGGCGTTCACTTTCTATGTGGACGCGTCCCGTCCGGACGACAGCGGCACGGGCCTGAGTTGGGGTGCGGCGAAGAAGACCATCCAGGCCGCAGTGCGCGCGACCCTGGACGGCGACACCGTTCTGGTCACCAACGGCGTCTACAACGCGGGCGCGGCGGTCGCCCAGGGCCAGGCGCAAAGCAACCGGGTGGTCATCACCCAGGCGATTACGGTCCGAAGCGTCAACGGGGCGGGTGCGACCGTCATCGAAGGCTCGGGGACCAACTGCTATGGCACGGCGCAAGCGGTCCGGTGCGTGTTCATGGCGAACGGGGCGCTGCAGGGCTTTACCCTTCAGAATGGCGCGACCGGCAACGGCATCCCCGGCGGCGGCGTCTGCATGCTCAATGCGGCGGCGGGCACGGCCGTCTCCGACTGTGTCATCCGCGGCAACAAAGCGTCCTCCGGCGGCGGCTCGTGTTACGGAACGCTGAACAACTGCACGCTGTCGGACAACGCGGCGGCGGACAGCGGCGGCGGGTCGTATTACGGAACGCTGAACGGCTGTCTGTTGCAGGGCAACGCCGCGTCCTCCGGCGGCGGCTCCTGTTACGGCACGCTGAACAACTGCACGCTGTCGGGGAACGCCGCGGCATCAGGCGGCGGG
>CAIXUF010000418.1 GCA_903922535.1 Candidatus Hydrogenedentota bacterium | reverse complement strand
TGCTGTCTCCCCAGGTTTCTCGTGTGAATCGTATCGTTTTCCCGGGAACCTGGCACTCGTCCCATACCTGCCGCGTCAAGGTGGGAATCACCACAGCCCCTTCTTCATCAATGTATCCGAATACGCCAAACGGGCTGCGCATCACCTCCAGGACGACTGTTAGCAATTCATTGAACATCTCGTCGTCGGAGACCGTGAGGAAGGTGCTGTCGATGCGGGCCCGCAGGATTTGTGCCTGCTCCGCCCGCTTGCGTCTGGTGATGTCCCATATGATGCCGTTTATTCTTAGAAGGCGGCCCGCTTCGTCACGGGCGAGTCGGCCGCGGGCATTAATATAATGGATGTTCCCGTCCGGCCAGACCGTGCGGTATTCCAGGTCGTACGGCGCGTCCTCCGCGACAATCCGGGCCAGGGCTTCCATGAGCATTTCACGGTCGTCCGGATGCACCAAAGTCAGAAACTCGGTCTCCGTTCCATTGAAGGTCGCCGGGTTTAGCCCCAGCAGACAACACACCTGATCGTCAAAACTGCGCCGGTCGGCAACAATATCCCATTGCCACACGCCCATTTGTGCTGACTGCAGCTCGAGATCGAGTTTCGCCTCGCTCTCCCGCAACGCCTCCTCCACCCGCCTGCGCTCGGTGATGTCGTGAAAGAACCACACCCGGCCGATTAAGGAATCCGCCATCATGAGCGGCGCTGTGTATCGTTCAAGAATTCTGCCGTCTTTGAGGGGTACCGTGTTCATGTCTTTATCGTTCGACTTGTAGAGATCCTGCACCTTCCGCAGAAACGCACCGGGGTCGATCAACTGTTCAAGAACGGAATCCAGCATGGCCTGGTCATCTTCGGCATCCAGAATCGCTTGGGGAATATGCCACATCTCGGCAAACCGCCGGTTCGCGCTGATTGTCTTGCCATCGTTCCCGACGGCCAAAACACCGTCGATGGTCGTGTCCAGGATGCACGCCAACTCGGCTTTGCTTTGCCGCAGCGAGTCCTCCGCGGCCTTGCGCTCGGTGATGTCGGCGGCCATGCTTATGACAATCGACCTCCCATCGGGCAGAGCCCCCAACGGCGTTGCGCTGAAGTTCCACACGCGCGTTGATCCGTTCTTGGCGGTGATCGTGTATTCGCCGTCGGTCTTGCGCCGGTCCGGCGCATACAGACGGTCTATGTAGTCCTGCACCTCCTCCTTGCGCGTCCCAAAGGCCCGCTCCGTCCAGTCCGCCACGGTCGGAATGTCGCTTTCATCATATTGCGTGATGTCTTTCCACGCCCGGCTCAGGGCCAGAACCTTGCCGTCCTCGGCATGAATCATGATGGGGAAGGGGGCCTTCTCGACGGCCAGGCGGAAACGCTCCTCGCTTGCCACCAGCGCCTCCAACGCCCGGCTGCGCGCGGTGATGTCGCGGATGTTGCACTGAATCACCCTGGACGAACCCTCCAGATAGACATTGCTGACGAATTCCGTGGCAATCTGCCGTCCATCCCTTGTTTCCAGCGGCAGGTCGTCGTAACGGATATACCCCTTCTCCTGCAGTTCCAGGAAAGCAGCCTCGGAGCCGGCGACGTCTTTGAATAGACCAATTTCCCAGATCTTCCTGCCCAGAAAGTGTGAAGTTCCCCCCATTTTTTGGACAGTGGCTAAGTAAAGAATTGGCGGCTTGAGCCGGCTTGCCGCCAAGCGGACAATGTCCGCGAAGGAGTCCAAGAAATGGGTCAGGCACGCAAGAATCATTCGAAGGAGTTCAAGGC
>CAIXUF010000417.1 GCA_903922535.1 Candidatus Hydrogenedentota bacterium | reverse complement strand
TGCACCTGTGTGCTGAGCTTCTTCAGTTGCATAGAAGGGGTCCTCCGCGAAAACGCAAAAAAGCAGCTCTCCCTGATGGAGTAAACAGACATGCGCGCCTCAGGACATCCTTCATACAGTCGCTCCGAAATCTCGAATTGTCTTTCGTCTTCTTCTCCTTCCGTGGCTTTCCGAGCATTCCGTGGTCAAAGATCCTTCTTCCTCCTCTGTGTCTGTGGTTCATGTCTGAAAGGCAAAGAAACTCACGGATGCGCTTTCGAACATGAATAACGAACCAAGCATCATGAACCCCGCCTTCCCCCCCGGCAAACGGGTCCTGCCCCGCTATCTCGCGTGGATGCTGTTTTCCCTTGCCGCATGGTGGATCATCTACGCGCGTCTTGCCCCGGTGTCCAAGTGGCTCACCTATTCGCTGCTTGGCCTGCCGCACGGCACTGTCCTCTCCGCCGCCAACGGACAGCCCTGGATATGCGAGTGCATTTCGGGACTGCCCAAGGACGCACCGTTAAGCGCGGCCGTGGAATTCTTCCTCTTCGAAGTGCCCAAGGTGCTCATGCTGCTGGCGCTCATCGTGTTTGGGGTAGGCGTCGTCCGCACTTTTTTCACCCCGGCCCGCACGCGCAAAATGCTCGCCGGAAGACGCGAGTTCCCGGGCAACGTCCTGGCCGCGGCGCTGGGCGTGGTCACGCCGTTCTGCTCCTGCTCCGCCGTGCCTCTGTTCATCGGATTCGTCACCGCCGGTGTGCCGCTGGGCGTCACCTTCTCCTTTCTCATCTCCGCGCCCATGGTCAACGAAATCGCACTGGTCCTGCTCTACGGTCTTTTCGGCTGGAAAGTCGCGGCGCTGTACATGGGCACCGGCCTGGGCATTGCCATTACCGCCGGATGGGTCATCGGACGCCTGCGCCTGGAGCGCCATGTCGAGGACTGGGTCTATGCCGTGCCGGTGGGGGAGGACCCCGACGCGGAAGAGTCCATGACTTGGACCGGCCGCATTGATCAGGGGATGGTCGCCGTGCGCGACATTGTGGGCAGGGTATGGCCCTATGTGATCCTGGGCATTGCGGTCGGCGCGGGTATTCACGGCTACGTGCCGCAGGATTTCATGGCCTCCATCATGGGCCGCGACGCATGGTGGTCCGTGCCGCTGGCCGTGCTGATCGGCATCCCCATGTACTCCAACGCCGCCGGGATCATTCCCGTGGTCCAGGCCCTCCTGGGCAAGGGTGCCGCGCTGGGCACCGTGCTTGCCTTCATGATGGCCGTCATTGCCCTCTCGCTGCCGGAGATGATTATCCTGCGCAAGGTGCTCAAGCCCGCGCTCATAGCCGTGTTCGTGACGGTGGTGGGGTGCGGCATTCTAATTGTCGGATATCTTTTCAACGCGATGTTCTAAACGTGAACAGCAAAGGGACATACAGATGAAGAAGATTCAGATACTCGGCACGGGCTGTGCCAAGTGCAAGAAGCTCGCCGAAAACGCCGAGGCTGCGGCCAAGGAGACCGGTCTGGATTATGAACTCACCAAGGTCACCGAATTGCGCGAGATCATGGGCTTCGGCGTCATGAGCACCCCCGCGCTCGTCGTGGACGGCAAGGTCAAGGTCGCTGGTCGCGTCCCCGAAGTGTCCGAACTCAAGACCCTCCTCGGGTAAGAAGAGCGAATCACATGGCAGGAATTTGGAAGATTGGCTGTGTGCTGTTGCTGGCCGTTGCCATTGCGGCAGTAATACATTTCAAGCCTTCGGCAAGTATGCCTGACAGGACGCCTGACACTGTTGCGGTGAGCGGAGCCGAGGAGCCGGCCCCTGCGTCCATTCCGAAGACGCTTCCGAAGCTGGTGGACCTTGGCGCGGACAAGTGCGTCCCCTGCAAGATGATGGCACCGGTTCTTGAGGAACTGAAGAAAGAGCATGCGGGGAAACTCGAAGTGCTTTTCATTGACGTCTGGAAGAATCCCGAAGCGGCAAATCCCTACAACATCAACCTTATTCCCACCCAGATATTCTTCGGAGCCGACGGCAAGGAGCTGTATCGGCACGAGGGCTTTTTCGCCAAGGAGGACATTCTGGCGAAATGGAAAGAATTCGGCGTGGAACTGACCCAATAAAGTGAGGGAAACCGGGATCTGTGGGATGGTGAATGCGTCCCCAAGTGAAGAGACCCCAAGGCGGCGGAACAATGTCCGGCAACGCCGGATCGGAGAAGCATCGATGAAGCGTTTACAAATACTGGCCATGGTTGCGGTTTCCCTGTGTGTGCCCCTGGCTGCGTGGTCGCAGGCGGTGCCCGACCCGCAAAGCGTCAAGCCTGCGACGGTAAACGAGACCAATCCCGGGCTGGCCTCGTCCGCGCTGACCTTCGCCGTGCTCGGGGATCTGCCTGCCGGCGTGCTGCTTCGCTGCGGCGCGACGGATATCACCGCGCAGGATCTTGAGGGCCAGGTTACGAAAGCGCCGGAGGGCATGCGCGGCGAGCTGGGGAAGAACGGCTTCTTCCTGCTGGAACAGATGGCCGCGCGGAAACTCCTGCTCGAACTCGCCACGAAACAGGCGGCAGAGGCAAAGAAGGACATTGCCTCAACGCCGGAGGAGCAAATCCTTCAGGACTATTTTGAGGTGCTTGTCGGACAGGTCACAGCCACGGAAGAGGAGATCGCCAAGTTCTACGCGGAAAACAAGGACGCCTGCGGCGGGGCAACCCTGGACCAGATGAAGGACCAGTTGAAGCAGTATGTCGCCAAACAGAAGCAGCAGGACGCGGTTCAAGAGCACATACGCACCCTCGGCCAGCGCATGCCCATTCTTGTCTCCGCCGCCTGGGCCGGGGAACAGGCCGTGTCCGCCAAGGACAATCCCGTCGACAGGGCGCGTGCCAGCGGAAAGCCCACCATGGTGGATTTCGGCGCGAGCGGCTGCCGTCCATGCGAAATGATGACGCCGATTTTGGCCGATCTTAAGAAGAAGTATGAGGGAAAGGCCAATGTGCTGTTCGTTCATGTGCGCGAGCAGCAGATACTGGCGTCCCGCTACGGCATTGGTTCCATACCGGCCCAGGTGTTTTTTGACAAAGACGGCAAGGAAAGCCACCGGCACACGGGTTTCTTCCCGCAGGCGGAGATTGAGAAGAAGCTCGCCGAAATGGGGGTGCAATAGCGCATGCAGCAACTGTTCACGTCATTGACCCACGCCGTGGAGGGCACCCCCGCCATTGCCGTTGCGACGGCCGTGCTTTGGGGCATACTCAGCATTATCCTGAGCCCCTGCCACCTGGCCAGCATTCCCCTGATTGTGGGGTTTGTTGACAATCAGGGGCGCATTTCCACCAAGCGTGCCTTCGTGATTTCTTTCCTCTTTGCCTCTGGCATACTGGTGACCATCGCGCTCATCGGCGCGATTACTGCGGCGGCCGGGCGCATGCTGGGCGATGTTGGAAGTTACGGAAACTACTTCGTGGCCGCCATCTTCTTCCTCGTGGGGCTGCATTTGCTGGATGTGATTCCCATGCCCTGGTCGGGGCCCGGCCAGGTGGGC
>CAIXUF010000416.1 GCA_903922535.1 Candidatus Hydrogenedentota bacterium | reverse complement strand
TTGGCCGTGATCCGGCGTGATGACGCGGAGCTTGAGGAGATTCGCTCGCTGGTGACAACCCTGCTCGACACGACTATCAGCGACACCGTGCGGGACGAGAAATCGGAACGGCTCTTCGAGGTGGTGGCAGTGGCCACGCACAACGGCGTGTACAAGCTGGTGTTTCACACAATGGGCCGGGTCTTCATGAAACTGCGGCGCATGTTTGACCTGCCTCTGCTCAACGAGGAGGAAGGTAGCCATATCTTGGGGGGGCTGCTTGAGTCCTTTGAACGGCGGGACGTGGTCCGGGCCGACCTGCTGGCCTGCCGCTATCTCAACGCCATGGATCAGATGCTGACCATGCTGGCGCGGGGGCGCATGCCCCACCCGCAGCCCTAGGGCCCGCGGTTCATGCCGAAACAGACCGATGCCCGTTCTGTTGCGGCTCGTCTGCACTTCCTTCCCGTGCAGACGCGTGTGCCGCTCAAATTTGGACACGAGACCCTGACCAGTGTGACCTGCGCCCGTGCCTGTCTGCGGGTCCGCGCGCGGGACGGCCGCACGGCCGAGGGCTGGGGGGAGACGCCGCTCAGCGTGCAGTGGGTGTGGCCCGGCGAACTTTCCTATGAATCGCGCCATCAGGCGCTCAAAGACTTCTGCGTGATCCTCTGCCGTGCCTGGGCGGGCTTTGACTGTTCCGGCCATCCCGTGGAAGTGGGTCACGCCTTTCAGGAATCGGAGCTGCACGCCCTGTGGAAGGCGTTCAACGCCGGCCGTGCCGGATGCGAGATGCCCTGGCTGGCCGCGCTGGTGTGCTGTTCCGCCCTCGACATCGCCCTTCACGACGCCTTCGGCCAACTCCACGAGATGCCCGTCTACCAGACCTACAACGCCGAATGGATGAACAGGGACCTTGCGCATTTTCTGAAACCGGCCGAAGGGGTTGCCGTGGACTTTGCGGGGCGCTATCCTGCCGACTACTTCATCCGGCCGCGCAAAGACATCCTTCCCGCATGGCATCTTGTCGGCGGCAAGGACTGGATTGAACCCGGCGATAAAGACGGCACCGAGCCCAACGACGGTTATCCGGTATTGCTGAGAGACTGGATTCGCCGCGACGGACTGAAATGCCTGAAGGTGAAGCTGCGCGGCAATGACAGCGCCTGGGACTATGACCGCCTGACGGCGGTGGGCAGGATCGCCATCGAGGAGGGCGTGGACTGGCTCTCCACCGACTTCAACTGCACCGTGCAAGACCCGGCCTATGTGAACGACATTCTGGACCGGCTGCTCTTGGAGCAGCCCAGAATCTATGGCATGATCCTCTACGTTGAGCAGCCCTTCCCCTACGATTTGGAGGCGCACCGCATCGACGTGAACAGCGTGGCGGCGCGCAAGCCGCTCTTCATGGACGAAAGCGCGCACGATTGGAAGTTCGTTCGGCTTGGCCGCGAACTTGGATGGACCGGCGTGGCGCTCAAGACCTGCAAAACCCAGACCGGCGCGCTGCTCAGCCTGTGCTGGGCCAGGGCGCACGGCATGACGCTGATGGTGCAGGACCTGACCAACCCCATGCTGGCGCAGATTCCCCACGTGCTGCTGGCCGCACACGGCGGCACCATCATGGGGGTCGAAACCAACGGCATGCAATTCTATCCCGAAGCCAGCGCGTCCGAGGCCGCCGTGCATCCCGGCATCTACCAGCGGCGTGACGGCAACGTGGACCTGTCCACCCTCGCCGGTCCGGGCTTTGGGTATCAGTGGGACCGCATCGATCGGCAATTGCCCGAACCGGCGGTAGCGTTCGGCTGAGAAGCAGACACGGCATCTTGCCGCATTCTTCGTGGCGCGGGGGAGGGCTTAGGCTCGTTGTGGCGTGGTTTCCAAACCATGCCACAACTGCGTTGCGGGGGAGGGCTCGCATTTGCGCTATTGCCCAGGGGCTTCCCACAGTCATTCGGCAGAATTCGGTATTGCTAATTTCTGAGAACTCTGCTATTCTGTCTTTGGGCAAAAGGTGGTTGACTAGAAACGCAGCGTGTGGCAGCAATAGTGGTAAGGCTTTGTGAAGAGGAGGGTACGGTCATGATGGGCAGGCAATTTCTCGGCCAAGGCAGTGGGAGTTCCGGACAGCGTTGCATCCTCCTGCTCCTGCTGGCGCTGGTTTCGCCCGGCATTCCCAGCGCCTTTGCCCAAAGTTCCGTTCCCGATCCCGACGCCTGGGTGACCAATGGCCCTGTCTCCGCAATCGTTCCTTCGGGGAATCTGACCTACATCGGCGGCGGCTTTACCTACGTGGGGCCCAACACGGGCGCCTGGGTGGCGCTGGATGCCACCACGGGCCAACCGGTTGCCCCCTATCCCGGGGTTGGAGGCACCGCCTACGTCTGTGTCCCGGATGGTTCTGGAGGCTGGTATATCGGCGGTCTTTTCTGGCAGGTGGGCGCCACAGCACGCAACAGTGTTGCCCGCATGCGGGCCGACGGCTCCCTCGACGCCGCCTGGAACCCCAACGCGAACGGTACGGTCTACACCCTTGCGCTTTCAGGAACAACGCTCTATGCGGGCGGCCACTTCTCCAACATTGGCGGTCAGCCGCGCAACAACATCGCCGCGCTTGACACCGCAACGGGTTTGGCCACCGCCTGGAATCCCGACGCAGACAACCAGGTCAACGCCCTTGCGGTCAGGGGAACGACGGTCTATGCGGGGGGCTGGTTCGAGAACATCGGCGGGGCAAAACGCTGCTGTATCGCCGCGCTGGACGCGACTGCAAACACCGACAACGCCACCGGATGGAACCCCAACCCTGCCATGGCCGATTGCACTATCGATTTGCTCTCAGTGTCCGGGGACACCGTCTATACGGCTGGTGACTTTTTCAGAATCGGCGGCCAAAACCGCAACCATATTGCCGCGTTGGATGCCACGACAGGCAATGCCACCGCCTGGGATCCCAACGCGGACAACAACGTCCTCGCTCTGGCTGTGTCGGGAACAACCGTCTATGTGGGCGGGGTATTCACGAAGATCGGCGGCCAGGACCGCAACCATATCGCCGCGCTCGATGCCGCGACAGGCAACGCCACCGCGTGGAATCCCAATGCGGACGGTTATCTCCGCGCCTTTGCGGTTTCAGGTCCAACGGTCTACGTGGGGGGAGAGTTCACGAGCATTGGCGGGCAGACGCGCAACGGTCTTGCCGCGCTGGACAGCACCACGGGCACCCCCACCGCGTGGAAGCCCGACAGCTTCGACTATACCGCTATTGAGGATCCTTTTGTGCACACGCTGGCGGTCGAAGGAACGAACGTCTATGTGGGCGGGAAACTGCGCAGTATCGGCGGGCAGACCCGCAACCGTATCGCCGCACTTGACGCCGGAGGCATTCCCACCGCCTGGAATCCCGACGCGGACGCCCCCGTCACCGCCCTCGCGGTTTCCGGGACGACGGTTTATGCGGGAGGCGACTTCACAAGCATCGGCGGGCAGCACCGCAGTCATATCGCCGCGCTGAAAGCAAACGTGAACACCGACAACGCCACCGCCTGGAACCCCGGCGTCGAAAGTGATTGCACAAACTGTATGTCTGCCCTTGCGGTTTCGGGCACGACGGTTTATGCGGGCGGAAATTTCGCGAGAATCGGCGGGCAGGTGCGCAACGGCATTGCCGCGCTGGACGCCACGGTGGACACCAACAATGCCACCGCATGGAATCCCGGTGCGGACAGTTTTGTCTATGCCCTTGCCGTCTCAGGGACGACGGTCTATGCGGGCGGACAGTTTCAAAACATCGGCGGGCAGAAACGTCATTGCATTGCGGCGCTGGACGCCGCCGCAAATGTCAATAACGCCACTCCGTGGAATCCCGGGGCGGACGGCACTGTCAATGACCTCGCACCGGCCGGGACAACGATCTATGTGTGTGGGGAATTCGCAAACATCGGCGGGCAGGCGCGCAATCATATCGCCGCGCTGGACATGACCAAAGTCACCAACAACGCCACCGCATGGAATCCAGATGCGGACGGTAGTGTCTATGCCCTTGCCCTCTCGGGGGCGACGGTCTATGCCGGAGGATGGTTCCAGACCATCGGCGGGAAGACGCGCAACAACATTGCCGCGCTGGACACAACCCTGAACACCAACAACGCCACGGCATGGAATCCCAATGCAAACGACCATGTTTCTGCCCTTGCGACTTCGGGGACGACCCTTTGCGCGGGCGGGGACTTTCGCGACATGGGCAACAGACTCAGAGCGTTATATGGCCAGTTTGCCATGATGCCGGCCGTACCCAGGAATTCCGGTGCGGACAGCATCATGCCGACTTCAATTCGCTGGACCTGGTCGGACGAGTCTTACGACGAGAC
>CAIXUF010000415.1 GCA_903922535.1 Candidatus Hydrogenedentota bacterium | reverse complement strand
CACCACCACCGACGCCCCGTAGTCGACCACGGCGGCAACGGGCTTGGAGGCTTTCCCCTCGAAGCCCGCCACGAGCACATGAATGCCGCGCACGTGCTGCTGCGCGGCAAGCACCGCCAGCGCGGGCTCGAACTTGTCCTTGGTCTGCAGCAGGTCGCGCAGCACCATCTCGATCGGCGGGCCCTGCATCGACGGGGCGGGCGCGCCGGGCATGCGCTCGACGCAAACCACCAGCCCGGCGTCGTTCATGCCGGTGAACACGCCTGCGTTCCAGGTGAATCCGACCTGCACGTACTTGTGGCCCTCGGTCGGGGTCACCTTGGTGACAAGGGGCTGCTCGTCGAAGGCCCAGTCCAGGTTGCGCGCGACCAGCAGGTCGTCGGCGCCGGCGCGCACGCCCGTCGTGGCAAACATTGTGCACAGCGGCGTGGCAAACAGGGGCGTCTTGTTTTCGAGCGCGCTGAAGGTGGTGGCGTTCTGCAGCAGCCACATGGCGTCAAAGGACAACCCCGCGCCGTCGGCAAGCCCCTCGATTTCGCGGAAGGCGGAATCGGGCACCCCCTTGAGCAGGGGCCGCGCCGCCATGCCCATCATCGGCACCAGCAGCGTGGTCGGGTCGATGCACTTGGGCATCTTCGCCCAGGCGCTGTCGGGCGGATACCACGCGCCTGAGGCGACGGGCTGGTAGATGCGGTTGTCGTAGCGCAGTTTCAGGTCCTCCTGAAACGCGCGGCCCCGGGCCACGCCGATCGTGTAGGGATCGCCGGCAAGGTTGAGCAGCATGCCGCCCTGAATCTCCTGGGGCTGCGCCGGCGCAGCCGGGGGCGGGTCTGGAAGCGGCTCGCCCTTGCTCATCAGCCGGGTGAATTCCTTGTAGAACCAGTCCTCCATGCGCGGTCCGAAGAAGGACATGGACGCCTCGTAGTTGAACTCGGAATAGAGCTGCTTGGGCGTGAAGTACATGACGTAATCGTTGGCCAGACCCACGGTGAACTGGGCTTTGTAGCCGCGCGCCAGCGCCCGGTTGCGCAGTTCGAGCGCGATTTCCACACAGGGCTCGCCGGGGATGAAGGTCATGAGCAGATCGTTTATCTCAAGCGTCTGCATGAAGACCTTGCCCGGTTGCAGCGTGTTGGCGAGCGTCAGCGGCAGCTTGGGCTCCGCTGAGTTGATCTTGAGCGTGGCTTCGCCGCAGGAGAGGTTGTTGATGACCTCTTTCACCCGGTACGCCAGCGCCCGGCCGACCGCCTCGGTGCGGCCCCAGCCCGACTTGCCGTCGGGGTTGCCGACGGTCTGGTTGCCCTCGGCGCCGTTCAAGAACAGCGCGACGCAGTCGGGCGAGGTAAGCCCCTCCATCTCCTTGTAATAGAAGCCCGGATAGTCGGCCGAGAACTGATAGTGCTCCGGCCCGTCGCCGACCGTGGTCGGGTGACCGGCCATGTTGGCCACGACGCTGATGGGCTTGCCGTCGGCGTCCTCCACCAGAATGACGCCGATCTGCTCGTCCATCGGCCCGCCCGAAACGCGGCGGTTGCCCGTGAGCGCCGTCTGCTTTGCCGTGCCGTAGCCGATGGCCGCGCGGCGGTGGCTGTCATAGGCCTGCCGCATGGCCTGGGTGATGGCGATGGCGGTGGATTCGAGGACTTCCGGAATGAAGCGCCCCGACACGGCGCGCATGATCAGATTGCGGGTCATGCCGCCTTGGCCGTTGTGCGTGTGCGTGGCGCAAAGGATGACGTTCTCGCGCGGCACGACGTCGGGCGCCAGTTCCAGCACCCGCGCGCGCAGTTCGGGGTTGATGGCCACCAGGTCCACATTCACCAGAAACAGGCGCGTGGTGCCGTCGTCCAAGAACAGCGCCCGCGCCCACAGGGGGTCGTGGATGCCCGTGGAATCACGGCCCATCCGGTCGCCGTAGCCGTTGAGCGGGGTGCCGATGGGCGCGGTGATGTCCGCCCGCCCCGCGCCGGCTTCCAGCGCGCCCGCGGCGAGCGAAATCGTCCATGCGGCCAGAAATGCCGCGATCCAGTGCCTAATCATAATGCGAAAGTTCCGGTGTGTTGTCGTGATGCCGTCAGCGTGGGAATAATCACCCTGCCACCTCCCCGTTTCACCGGGTCCGGTGCCGGCGTCAAGTGTAGCACGGACAGGGCCAGACCCAAAAACCACCACGGAATAGAACTGTGGTTGACCGTTGACAGCGAAAGAAGAGGATGAGAAGTGAGGCCGGCGATTTCGCTGGACGAGCTGCTGCGCATCATCCAGTTCCACAACACGCCCGATGGCAGTTGCCATGTGCAGCCCGGGACAGAGGATGGCTTTGTGCCGGGGCCATGGGTGTCGGTGAAATGGCCGCCGCATGGGGTGCAGGCATGTTTTCGGGTCATGGACGATATGGACGATATGTACGGAATGGACTTCGGAGTCCGTCCATACAGCCCATGAAAGCAGAAGGGTGAGCCCAACTACGGCGTCATCAGCACCGTGACTTCACCCGCCTCGGTTTCGCCGGTGCGCCCGCCCTCGGGGGGGGCGTCGATGTAGCGCACGGTCCGGGCCAGCACCGTTTCAGCGATGGTTGCCTCAAACTCGCGCAGCACGGCCTCCAACCCCTTGTCGGCGGTGTGCACGGCGATCTCGACACGGGCATCGTAGGCGACGTTCTGCTCCTTGCGCAGGTCCTGCACGATGCGCACGAAGTCGCGCACCCAACCCTCGTGGCGCAGTTCTTCCGTGATCACCGTGGAGAGCACGACGACCATGTTGGCGCTTTGCGCGGCGGCAAAGCCGGGCTTCGGCTGGAGGCGCACATCGACATCCTCGCCGCCGAGTTCGATGGCCTCACCGTCGATATCCAAATGGATCGCACCTGTGTCGCGCATCTGCGCAAAGAACGCGGCGCCCGAGCCCTGTGACAGCGCCGCGCCCACCTTCTTCACCTTGGCGCCGCATTTCGGGCCAAGCACTTTGAAGTTCGGCTTGACTTCGTAGGTGACGTATTCGTCCGGCGTCTCGCTGAAGGCGACTTCCTTGATGTTCAGTTCCTCAATGAGCAAATCGCTGTGGCGGATAAGCGCCTCGCGGAAACGCTCGGAGGCAAGGATGATCTGGCAGTGGCCCAACGGCT
>CAIXUF010000414.1 GCA_903922535.1 Candidatus Hydrogenedentota bacterium | reverse complement strand
CTCTGCTGGTCGGCGGCTTTGGCCTGCTCGTTCGGATAGTGGCCGCCCAGCCGCGTCTTCAGTTGCTCCATCTCCGTGCTGAACTCGGTCGCATACCGCTGCAACTCCCGGCTGACCAGACCTCCGACAACAGCCTTGTGGTCGAGGTCCAGCTTCGGCCTGCCGGCCGCGTCGAGTTGTTCCCGGCAGCGCGCCTCGGCGTCGCCGTTCCGGTAGTTCGTGTTGATCGCCGTCAGCACCAGCACGGCATTCGCGTTCTTTACCTTCAACACGGCGTCTCCGGCAGTCACTTCGCCGCCGGTTGCCACGACCTTCACCTGCCCGCGAAAGGCGACACCGGTCTTGCCGTTGCTGTGTTTCTTCTCGTAGGCGTTGCCGGTCATGACCAGCGTGTCGGCGCCGTCGGCATGGACATCAAAGGGCAGGTTTCCGCCGTTCATGCCCGCCTCGAAGGAGAGCCCGCCGGGCGTGTCGCAGGTCAGCCGGGTGACGAGCACATGATCCACATTCGAACAGAACACCTCGGTCTTGTAGTGTGTCTTGCCGAGGGTGTAGGTGACGCGCGCAACGGCCTCGTCCAGGTCAAGTTCCCGGCGGTAGTCGTTCGCCGCGGCGTCCGTCGCGGGAAAGTGGAGCAACAGGTCGCCCATGGGCAGATGGGAGCCGTAGTTGAGTTCGCGGCCGAGCATGTATTTCTGGCACATTCCCTGCGCCTCCGCATAGCGCCCTTCGAAGAGGGCCGTGCGGATTTCGCCGAGATGCTCCCGCATGCGCGGATTTTCATGCTGGTCACTGGGTTCGCCCGACCATACCGTGGACTCGTTCAGCGCGATGCGCGCGGTGTCGGTGCCGCCGAAGACCATCGCGCCGATGCGCCCGTTGCCCACGGGCAGCGACTCCATCCAGCGCACAGCGGGCTGGGCGTACCAGAGCATGGGGGGATTCGCCGGGGGGGATTCGGCGAATGCGGCGAAAGAAAGCGTCACTGCCACCAGAACCACCGCACCAGGGACAAAAGCGGCACGTGTCATCAGTCAACCTCCCTTGTCAGACGCCGGAACGCATGACAAGTATTCCAAAAGTTGCGGGTGTCGTGCAAACGGCAGTTGGGTTGGCCATGGCTTATTTGAGTTATGGACGTTATGGACGATATGGACTGTATGGACGATATGGACTTAACCGGGCGGGTGATTGGGATTTGTGGCCACCTTGTTTTTACAGCGTCCATGGCATTCATGGCTTTGGAAGATTCTTCCTGGGGTTAACAGCCCGATCACCCTGCGGTGTGTTTCGCCCTGTGCCGCGCCTATTTGGCGAACACAACGAGCTTCACCGTTTTGGGCGCAAAGGGCTCGATGTGCACGGTGTTGGACCCGGCTTTGACCAGCGCGGTGACGTCGAGCATGAAGGGCGCGCCAATACACCCGCCCGCCTCCTGTCCGTTGACCTGCACGCGCACGCCCTCGCGCACGCCGTCCATGACGAGCATGACGCGCTCATGCGCGCTGTCGCGCGCGGCGGCCCAGTCGGCTGTGCCTTCAAAGGGATCGGCCTGCGGCACCGGCGCCTTGCCGCCGATCACGCCCCAGGGGCCGCCGCCGAACGGGGCGACCTTCTCGACGGTCTCCCACACTTTCGGGTCGGTGATGCGGGCGACGGTCCATGTCTCGTCAATCCTGCCGTCAACGACGGTTCCGTCGGTGAGTTCAATGCGGTAGGCGCCGATGAGCCCGGCCGGCGAGGGTTCCTGGGAGGTGTTGGTCGCATAGACAAGCAGCATGTTGCGGCCGGGTTTCAGTTGCGGCTTGAGGTCCACTTCCGTGGGGTCACGCCAGCTTTCGGCGGATCCGTTGCTCGCGCCGGCCATCGTGCCGTTGACGTAGAGACTGAATTCGTTGTCGGCGGCGATCATGAACCGCGCACTGCGCACGACGGCGTTCCCGGGAAGATCCAGGCCGCGCTTGAAAATGCGCGTTCCGGAGTGCGCGCCCTCCAGCGCGTGCTCGTGGGGGAACCACACCCAACTGCATTCGCCGAGGCTGAGCGGGGCCGTGACGGGGGGCGGCGGCGTGTTGGTGCGGACAACATGCACCGCGGCGGCAATGGGCATTTCGCCGGTTGCGACCCGGCGCGGCAGCGGCCGCGCGGCCGCGCGAAACACCACGAGCGCGCTTTCGCCCGGCTCGAGGGTGAGTTCAAATTCCACGCGCCCGTTG
>CAIXUF010000413.1 GCA_903922535.1 Candidatus Hydrogenedentota bacterium | reverse complement strand
TTGCGGGTATCGTGAAGACGCTCGAACAGAACCATCATTGGCGCTGGTGGCCGGGCGAGTTGGAAGGCGTGAAGCTTGAGATGGACTGGTTCCCGTCAAAAGGCGCCGCGCCTCAGGCCGACCCCGGCGCGGAAGAGGCATACGCGGCAATGCAGCGGATTGACGGGTTGCTGACGCCACAAGCCCGCACCGGCTGGCGATGGCGGCAGCTCTATCTGCGCGCACTTCTGGATGCCGAACTGAAACAAAATGGCGGCAAGCCCAATGAGGCCTGTGAAAAGGCCTTTCAGGAATTGATTACCCTCTATCATGCCGAAAACGCCAATCCCGTTGTACGCCCGCCGGCTCATCCATGACACACCACCGGTTTTATCCCGGCGTGGATTGTAATTTGTGGCGAAAACACAAACGATGAGGTTGCCATAATGGAATGCCACGAAACAGGCACGGAAACGACACAGCAAGCCAAAGCTTTCCTGACAGTTGCCTTGGGAATGCTATATTGTTTTGCAAATCTATCCACGGCCGCCGCGCTTGATGCCAAGTCCAACCAGGTTGTGGAAATCGCGTTTAACGCGGCCCGGCCTTATGCCAATCCCTTCACGGAACTTTCAGTGGACGCGGTGTTCACCGACCCGGCCGGTAATAGTAAAACAGTGCCGGCATTCTGGGCCGGTGGTGATGCATGGAAGGTTCGGTACGCCTCGCCGGTTACGGGCAGTCATCGGTACATTACCCAATGCAGCAGGACAGACGATGCCGGGTTGCACGGTGTCGAAGGCAGCGTGGAAGTCAACCCGTACGCGGGCGACAATCTGCTCTATAAGCACGGTCCGATCCAAATCGCCGCGGACCAACGTCACTTTTCCCATGCTGACGGCACGCCGTTTCTCTGGCTGGCGGACACGTGGTGGAAGGGCCTGTGCAAACGGCTGACGTGGGAAGGGTTCCAGACGTTGACGGCTGACCGCAAGGCCAAGGGGTTTTCCGTGGTGCAGATTGTCTGCGGACCTTATCCCGACGAGAAGTTCTTCCAGCCAAGCTGGGAGAATGAGGGGGGGCAGCCTTATCTGGCGCGGGATCTGAGCGTGATCAACCCGGCGTATTTTGAAAATGCGGACAGACGGCTTGAGCATCTCGCGGACGCCGGACTTGTTCCGGCAATTGTCGGTGCATGGGGCCGGGGTGACTGCAACAGCATGGAGGCTTTCGGGCCCGTCAGTCTCAAGCGGCACTGGCGTTATCTGATTGCGCGTTACGGCGCCTACCCGGTGGCCTGGATCCTCGCGGGCGAGATTGCGGATGAAACCAAGTGGGGGGCGGGTCCCTGGGCCGAAATTGCAGAATATGTAAGAGAAACGGATCCGTACAGGCATCCGCTTACCTGTCACACCGGGAAGGGACGCCGTGGCGCGGAGGGTGACGTCAGCCTGATTGATTTCGACATGGTCGGTGGAAACCATGACGAACGGCTCGCCGTTGCGAAGGAGACGCTCGCCCTGCTCACCTCGGCCTGCGCGAAGAAGCCCGCCCTGCCTGTGCTGTGCGGCGAAACGTGTTATGAGGGGCACATGCAGCAGGGGTTCGGTGATGTTCAACGGCATGTTTTCTGGAGGAACATGCTGAGCGGTGCGGCCGGCCACACCTATGGCGCTGCGGGGGTATGGCACGCGGGCGTGGAAGGGGATCACGGCAACTGGGGCGCTTGGGGCGGCCAGCCCTATGACTGGACCACCTGGAAGGAAGGGATGAACTATCCGGGGTCGTTCCAAGTCGGGCTGGGCAAGAAGCTGCTCGAACAGTACTCCTGGCAGCAATTCGAACCGCATCCGGAATGGGCGCCAGGCTGCTTTGCCGCCGGCATTCCGGGTGAGGTGCGGTTTATCTACCTGCCACGACGCAACATTTACAATTGGGACGGTCCTGAGGTGAAGCTCCTTGAGCCCGATAGAGACTGGCATGTCTACTACTTTGATCCGGCGACGGGCCGGAGATTTGATCAGGGCATATTGAAGGCTGAGGCGAAACCCGGGGTAGAAGTGGCACGGCCCGTTGCGTTTTAAACGCAATGTGCCTTCCCCACAGGATTGGGTGCTGGTACTGGAACGGCTGAAATCTTAACTTGTCTTACGGACGGACATTGCGGCCTTATGGCGCAACGGACAGGTGATTGTTTGGATTGT
The DNA here is from genome assembly GCA_903922535.1 of Candidatus Hydrogenedentota bacterium. The sequence continues at coordinate 4,216 of CAIXUF010000413.1, read as the reverse complement.
GTGCGGCCAGCGCAGGAGCGTCTACGGTTTTTGCTCCGTCAACATCGTCGGCATCCACGCCGGAAGGAGTGACAAAAATGTATTCGAGAAACCATTGGTTTTCTAGACGAACGCTTTTCATGCTGCTGGGGCTGTTTTCCATTGGGGTGGCGCCGGTCATGGCCGTGGCGGAACTGGTGCCCATGCAACTGCGCTGTGAGTACCGGGAGAATCCTCTCGGTATTGATGTAGTGCAGCCACGGCTGGGTTGGGTGCTCGACTCGACCGAACGCGGGGCGATGCAAACGGCGTATCAGGTGCTGGTCGCGTCAACGCCCGAAATTCTTGCCACGGACCAGGGGGATCTTTGGGACAGCGGCAGGGTGGTCTCGGACCAGAGCACACAGGTGGTGTACCAGGGCAAACCGCTCGCGTCGCGGATGGCGTGTTGTTGGAAGGTGCGTGCGTGGGACAAGGACGGGGTGGCGTCGACGTGGAGTGCGGGCGCATCATGGACCATGGGGCTCTTGACACCGGGAGACTGGCAGGCGGCTTGGATTAAACCGGCAGGTACAGACCAAAGCATGGCAACGGCGCCCTGGGTTCGCAAGGAGTTTACCTTGGCGGCTGTGCCCGGCCGGGCCGTGGCGTACGTAAATGTGATGGGCTATTATGAATTGTATGTGAATGGGCAGAAAGCCGGGGACGACGTGCTCGCGCCGGCAGTGTCGGATTATAAGCACCGTTCGTTCTATACCACCCATGACATCGGCAAGTTCTTGCGCCCCGGTGCCAACTGTGTTGGCCTGTGGCTGGGCAGGGGATGGAACAAGTCCACGCCAATGGCGAGGGTGCAGATAGACATGTCCGTGAACGGCCAGCGCGTGACCGTGGGAACGGACCGCACCTGGACCGCTATGGCCAGCACCCATTCCCTGGTGGGAAAATGGGCGTGGAACGAATTTGGCGGCGAATGCGTGGATGCCCGCCGCGCCATTTTGGGGTGGAACGAGCCCGAATGTGCAACGGGGACGTGGACACCCGCCGAAGAGGTCGCGGCACCGCAAGCCGAAGTAACCGCACAGGCGTGTCCAAGAAACCGGATCGGTCAAGTAATTCCCATGGTGGTCTGCACTGCCCTGGGAGCCAATACTTGGGAATTGGATTTCGGCACCAACCTGACCGGCTGGCTGCGGCTTCGCTTGCCCCAGTTGAATCCTGGGGAAAAGGTGGTGATGTCCTATGCCGACAAACGGTTTCAGTCCGCCGGGAGCGATGACACGCCTGCGGGAAAGATTGGTCCTGCCTCCACACCCAAAACCGTCGAAACGCCCAAGGGACCTGTCAGCTACCAGACCTTCAACCAGTTCGATGAGTTCATCTCGGCGGGAAAGACCGGCGAACAGTTCTGCTCGAAATTCAACTACCACGGCTTCCGCTATGTCATTGTCGAGGGACTGCCGGCACCCCCAGCCCCCGGCGATGCCGAGGCTCTCCTGATCGAATCGGACCTCGAACCCGCCGGTGATTTTGCATGCTCCAACGACCTGTTCAACCGCATCCATCAGGTCAACCAGTGGACGCTTCGCAACCTCAATCTTGGCGGTTACATGGTGGACTGTCCGCACCGAGAACGGTTGGGCTACGGGGACGGCCAGGTGGGCATCGAATCGCAGGTAATGAACGTGCAGGCCGCAGCCTTCTACGGGAAGTGGGCGGTCGATTGGCTGGATGCCCAGAAACGGTTCACCGGCGAGATGCCCCACACCGCGCCCGACTGGGGCGGCGGGGGTGGACCGGCATGGGGCGGCACCGGCTGCGTTTTGCCCTGGAAGCTCTACCTGTATTACGGCGACCAGCGCCTGCTCGAACACGCCTACGAATCAATGCGCCGGTATGTCGCGTTTCTTGAGGAAAAGTGCAAGGACGGCGTGATGCGGCACTATGGCGGCGAATGGGACTTCATCGGCGACTGGGTTCCGCCCGGGCGCGGCATGGATACAAACAACTGGCCGTCCGCACCGGCGGCCGAATTGTTCAACAACTGCTATCGCGTCTACTTGTGGCAAATCCTTGAGCGAAGCGCGCGCGCACTCGGAAAGACTCAGGACGCGGAGAGCTGTGCCGCCAAGCTCACCGAACTGCGCCCGCTCATTCACGCCGCCTTCTACGATGCGCAGAAGCAACGGTATGTTCTCGACGAGCAGTCTTACCAGGTGATGCCGCTGTTGACCGGCATCGTGCCGGACGACTTGCGCGGCACGATCCAAAAGAAACTCGAAGACCTTATTCTGGTGAAGGGCAAGGGACACCTGGACACGGGAATGCTTGGCACCTATTTCCTGATTCAGCACCTGCAGGAAACTGGACGCAACGACCTGCTCCACACCCTCTTCAACCAGACGACTTATCCAGGCTGGGGATACATGCTGTCGCAGGGCGCCACCACCTTCTGGGAGCAATGGAACGGGTATTGGTCGCAAATCCACTCCTGCTTCACCAGTCCCGGTGGCTGGTTCTATCAGGGCTTGGCTGGCATCCGCCCCGACGCATCGGCGCCCGGTTTCAAGAAAATCGTCATCGCACCCGCGGTTGTGGGAGACCTGACTTGGGCAAAGTGCAGCTACAACTCAATCCATGGCCGTATTGTCAGCAACTGGCGGCGCGATGGGGACACATTGTCGCTGGAGGTCACGATTCCCGCCAACACGACAGCGATGGTGAGTCTGCCCGGCAACGGAACCGCTCCTTCAACAATACAAGAAAGTGGTAAGACGGTGTGGTCAAACAGCGCCTATGCTGGCGGGATTTCGGGCATAACAGGGGCCAGTGTGAAAGCGGATTGCGTGGACATAGCCATTGGCGCGGGAACCTACCACTTCCTGGTCACGGGGCGCGGATGATGGATCCCCGCATCACCTGCACAGTAATACTCGCGGCAACGCTCATTGCCGGGTTGGCTGGCGCGGCCGATACGGCCGCTGACGGTTGGGAGGCGACCCTTCAGCAGGCGGCTTTTGTGAAGGAGGGTCTGGAGCGGTTGAACAATCCCCAGTACCAGTATGAATGCCTGGGACTGGGGGGGACGGTGTTGCGGGTCGGCCCGCACGGGTTTACCGTGCCGGGTGCGCCTGGCATGGACAGGACGGGTGGGCTTGAGCACGAGCCGTACCTGTCATATCAGTATTGGTGGGACGAGGAGGGCCATCGTCATCAGCCCTTCAGCCTGACCGGAGGCTACGGCAGGGATTCCGACCCGGGACAGGTGACGTCATTCCGGCACCACTTGGATGTCGCCACCGGTTTTCTCGCCATGGACTTGGGTCTGACCGTAGGCACGAACACCTTTCAGAGCCATCGTGAACTGTTCGTCACGCCCGACGGGGTCCTGGTGATTCGGGTCACAGACGCGGCCGACGCCCCATTGCCCTTTCAGGTGCGCGTGGGCGTCAATCAGAATGTCCGAATCTATACGAACGGCGGCTTCTACGCAAAAGCGCACGATCCATGGGCCGGAACCGGCGTCCCAAGGACAAATGGATTGCTGGTGATGGCCACGCGCCCAAAATCCTGCACAGCCACGCTCGCGCTCGTCTTCGAAGGGACTGACCCGGTTATTGACGCGCAAACGTTCGTGCTGGGCGCCAAAAAGCCGGGAGGAACGTTTACTTTGTATATTGCTCCCGGTTCATCCTATGCGGGCGGCGATCCGGCCGGGGCGGCATGGAAGAAGGCTGAGGCGGCGCAGGCACGCGGTTATGAAGCCCTGCGGGGGGACACGGCGCAATGGTGGAAGGAATTCTATGCCCGCTCGTCGGTGAGCCTGCCGGACCGTGATCTGGCCACGTGGTATGCGCGGTCCACGTACTATCACGGGGTGTACCTCGGCCGGACCGATGTTCCGCCTGGATGCAACGGCACCAGCCTCGAGCTGTTTGCGGGCGCAATCTGCCCCGAGTATGACCTGGTGCTGAACCAGATGGCGCTGTTGTACGGGAACCATTTCGACGAGGCCCGGCGGGTGGTGGGCTGGATTGGCCGCGCGCTGCCACGCGCGGAGCGCTGCGCAGTGGAAGGCCTCACCCTGCACAAGGTCTCGGTGAAATACAGCGGAGGCGCGAAGTTTGGGCCTCTTGTGGGCTACGACGGCACCATCGTCACACCGCCGACCGAACCCGAGGGAATTTGGGCCCATGAAGATTTCTCGGGCAACAACGCCGCGCTCATGGCGGTGAAT
>CAIXUF010000412.1 GCA_903922535.1 Candidatus Hydrogenedentota bacterium | reverse complement strand
CGACAGTCGCACCCGCAGGCACCGTGGTGGCCCAGGTGGCGCTTGGGAGCAATTGCCCCGGCGTGCCCGTGGACGTGTTCACAAGCAACTGGGGCGCGCCGCCGTTCACGGAGAGGGCAATACCGTCAATGGTCGCGCCACTGGAATTCTTGACCACCACCTGGTCGTACCCATTCAAGACCGACTTTCCACCCGCCGTGGGCTGGCGCAATACGGCATACTGCAACTGTCCGTTGTCCGGGATCAGGGCATCGACGTCAGTCTTGTTCCAATAGCCCGTCTTAAGGCAGCCCGCCGTGGCCGGACCGCCTTGCAGTTCGCCGATGATCGGCGCGTGCGCGCCGCCGCCAAAAGCGCTGTTGTCGCCGGTGAGCAGCGTATTGTCCGTTGTGTTGCCGGTCACGACTTCAGCAGGAGAGAGCGTCGGCGTATGGGCCACGACGGCTGCGGCACTCATGTTGGACACCATCGTGAACATCCCCTGGTACTGTGGCGCCGTGGAGGCGCCGTTGGCCGCCGTGATGGTCGCGCCGTCGGCCAGCACCACCGAAGCATGCAGTTTGACCATGCCCGGTGTGCCGTGGCCACCGGTACCGCCGGTGCCGCCTGCGCCGCCTGCCGCCCCCGCGGTACCGTCGCCACCCCTGCCGCCGCCGCCGCCGTCGCCGCCTATCTGGTAACCCGGACCGCCCGCACCGCCGGCATAGGCTGTGAGCCCGCCGACACCGGGACCGCCGGCACCGCCCGCACCGCCGGAAGCGCCGGCATTGACCGCGCCCGCTGAAACGTCCAGCACGGTTGCGCCGACCAGTTGAAGAACCCCCTTGGCCGCCAAGACGATTGCACCGCCGCCTGCCGCACCGCCACCGCCCAGGCCCCCCGCGCCGCCGACACCGCCCTTGCCGCCCGCGCCACCCGCACCGCCCACGCCGGCGACCCCGGCGGAACCGGCGGAGTCGCTGCTCCCTGTGCCCCCCGCCGTTCCCCGGTTGCCGGTGCCCGGGACGGCCCCGGAAGTTGCCCCAGCCAAACCACCGCCGCCTGAGCCGCCTGCACCCCCACCCGCACCGCCGGCTCCGCCTGTGCCGCCGCCACCACCGCCGCCATAAATGCATATTGTACCAATATGAGGGATGGTTTGGCAGTCTCCGTGTACGCCGCCACCGCCGCCGCCGCCGCCGCCACCACCACCACCCGAACCGCCTGAACCGCCCGAACCGCCGCCGCTCGCCCCTCCTCCTCCTCCTCCTCCCTCTCCCGCCGCCACGTACAGCGAAGCCGCGCGGGCGGCGGTATTGGAACAGATGCCATCCCCGCCGCTGCCGCCACCGGCACCGGTTTGCCCCGGACTTCCCGGTGAAGCGCCGTTGCCGCCCGCACCGCCGGCTCCGCCCATACCGCCCGACGCATCGGTGTAGACCCCTGCGGCACCGGGATTTCCGCCGGAGCCCGCCACACCGCCGGTCCCCGCCACACCGCCGGAGCCCGCGCCGCCCGCAAGCGCCACGCCCCCGGTGCCGCCGCCGCCCGGGGTGCCTGCGTCCTGGCCAAAGCCGGCACCCCCCGCCGTTCCGGGACTGCCATTGGCGGCGTTTCTTCCCACATTCGCCGAACCGGCGGTCCCGTCGAATCCTGCCACGCCTGCCGCCGGACCATAATTATAGCCGCCCTGTCCTCCTGCACCGCCGTTTCCGCCGTTTCCGCCCGTGGTACCGTCCGGTCCGGCAGCGCCTGCCGAACCGCTTCCGCCCGTACCGCCCGCGCCCCCGCCGAGCATGCCCGGCGGCACCGGAATGTTGGCGCCCCAGCGCATATCGCTGTCAGACGCAATGGACAGGGGCCGGGTGCCGGTGACCGTAAACGCGGTCCCGGTAGCGACATCAACCTTCTTGAACCGGAACACGCAAATGCCGTTCTCGTCCGTGCCGGCCGCGACCGGCGCGCCGTTCACGGTCATGGTCATGGCGGAGGTGTCGACGGCCAGCGCACCCGAACCGGCCACCAGCTCCGCCGGGGCGCCGACCGCCCCATAAACGGCTTCGGAATAGCTCCCCACCGTCACGTTAACCCCGCACGTGGCATTATTACCGGAGGCGTCTGTCGCCGTCAGGGTAACCGTATAAGCCCCCATGGTGACAGTCGAACCCGCCAGCGGGGATTGCGTTGCCGTCACCGTGCCAGAGCAACCGTCGGACACCTGCAATACCGACACCAAGTCAGGCACCATGGCGTTGCCATTCCCATCGGCCACAACGACCGTGGGCGCTGGACTGGAGAAGATCACCGGCGGGGTCGTATCCGCTACCTGAACCGTCCGGACTTCCTGAACGGCACTGTTGTTCGACGAATCCTTCACGTTGTAGCGCACGGTGTAGGTGCCGGGCGTGTGCGTGTTCACCGGGTTCACCGTGACGATACTGGCGGTCAGAGCACCTGAACAGGCGTCCGTTGCGGTCGCGCCCGCGTCCGTGTATGAGGAACCGCATTCCAAAGTAACCGTCCCGGAACCGTTGAGCGTAATGACCGGCGCGGTCGAGTCCGTGACAATCACCCTGCGGGTGGCTTCTGCGGCGGTGTTTCCATTGCCGTCATTCCCGTTATAGCGCACGGTGTAGTTGCCGGTCGTGTTCGCGTTGACCGGGTTGGTGACGACGATGCTGCCGGTCAGGTCTCCCGTGCAGTTATCACTGGCCGTCGCCCCCGCGTCCATGTAGGAACTGTGGCATTCCACTGTGGCCGGGTTGGCCCCCAGTAGCGCGATGGTTGGCGGGGTGGTGTCCACCACGTTGACGGTGCGGGTCACCTCGGTGGCACTGTTACCGCTGACGTCTTTTACGTTGTAATGCACCGTGTAAATGCCCGGTGCGTTCGCGTTGACCGGGTTGGTGACGACGATGCTGCCGGTCAGGTTGGCGCCGCTGTCGTCCAAGGCGGTCGCGCCCACGTCGATATAGGGCGTACGGCATTCGACCGTGACCGGATTGGCGCCCAGCAGTGTGATGGACGGTGCAATGGTGTCAATCACATTGACCGTGCGCGTGACCTCGACGGCACTGTTGCCGCTGCCGTCGGTCACGTTGTAGCGCACGGCGTAGGTGCCCGGCGTGTTCACATCGACCGGGTTGCTGACAACAATGCTGCCGGTGCGGTCGCCCGCGCAGGTATCGTTAGCTGTCGCGCCCGCGTCCGTGTACGGTGAGTGGTACTCCACGGTGATTGGGTTAACGCCCAACAGCGTGATGACCGGCGGAGTGCCGTCCACCACGTTGACCGTGCGTGTGATTTCGACGGCGCTGTTGTTCCAGGTATCCTTCACGTTGTAGCGCACGGTATAGGCGCCGGGCGTGTTTACGCTGACCGGGTTGGTGACCACGATGCTGCCGGTCAGGTTGCCCGCGCAGGTGTCGCTGGCTGTCGCGCCCGCGTCCGCGTAGGTTGTGTGGCATTCCACCTTGACCGGATTGTCGCCCAAGAGCGTGATGACGGGCGGGGTCGTATCGAGATCGGCGAAACTGCCCCGCCAGAGGTCGTTGAGCGTGCCATCACTCCCCGAAGCCGCGTAGCCGTAGCCGCCGAAGAGCCACAGATTCCCGGACGGGTCGGTCCACGAGATGGACTGTTCCCGCGCGCCGGGCATGTTCGCCGCCGCCGGAACCCCCAGTGTGCCGTAGGTCCCCAACTGTCTGGTGGTCGAGACTCCCTTCATCCAGGTCCAGTTGCCGGTGACCGGATCATGTTTCCAAAGGTCGTTCTGCTCAGTCAATCCGCCGAAGAGCCACAGACAGCCAGACGGGTCGGTCCACGAGACTGCGCAATCGCGCGCGCCGGGCGTGTTCGCCGCCGCCGGAACCCCGAGTGTGCCGTAGGTTCCCGCCTGGTAGGTGGTATTGGCCCCCTTCATCCAAGTCCAGTTGCCTGTGAACGGGTCGAACTTCCACAGGTCGTTGAGGTAGCCCATCCCCGAGGCGGCGTAGCCAAGGCCGCCGAAAAGCCAAAGTTTCCCGGACGGGTCGGTCCACGAGACGCACTGATTCCGCGCGCCGGGCATGTTGGTGGCCGCAGGCGTCCCGGGCGCGCCGTAGGTTCCCGGTTGGTTGATGGTTGAGTTGCCCTTCATCCAGGTCCAGTTGCCTGTCGCGGGGTCGTACTTCCACAAGTCATTGAGGTAGCCCACACTTCCCGAAGCCCCGTAGCCGTAGCCGCCGAAAAGCCACAGTTTCCCGGCACTGTCGGTCCATGAAGCCACATCCATACGTGCACCGGGGGTGTTTGACGCCGCTGGCGTGCCGCGCGTGCCGTAGGCCCCGGATTGCCCAGTCGACGCGGCGCCCTTCATCCAGGTCCAGTATCCTGTGATGGGATCATACTTCCACAAGTCATTGAGGTAGCCATAAATTGTACTGACGTAGCCATCTCCACCGAAGAGCCACAGGTTCCCTGATGCGTCGGTCCACGAGACGGACTGATACCGCGCACCGGGTTTGTTCCCCGCCGCCGGGGTTCCAAGTGTGCCGTAGGTTCCAGCCTGGTTGGTCGTCGTGGCACCCTTCATCCATGCCCAGTTCACCGTCTGGCCGCACTCCTGCGCCGCCGCGGACCAGAGCGGGCCGCCACCGGTCAAGACGAGTCCCCCGGCCAGGAAAAGCACCCACGCCCCCATCACGATCCCACTTCGCTGACGCATGGCATCACCCTCCATGGTTTCAAGTCACCGGTCACCCGCTCGGGAAGCACTCCCGGTGCCGAACCGGCACCGCGCCAAGCCCTGTATGCCGTCGAATAAAACAATATACCCGGATACTTTCCGTGTCAAGCACTTTGATTATTAATTACAGTTTTCTCCGAGGTATGCCCGCAGCGAAGCGGAGCGCACCGTTTCCCGCAGGGCCGCTCACGCAACCCGCTTCTCCGGCGATTGGGATCACCCCTTCCCGTTATTCCCCAGGCACGAGTGAATTGAGGTACTTTTCCAGGTTGGTGTAGCCGTCCCCGTTGGCATCCAGCGCCCCGTCCTTGGGGTCGTTTGGGTCGAGATGATGCTTCCGTTCCCACGCGTCCGGCATGCCGTCGCCGTCCGAATCCAGCGGTGCGGGGGCTGTCTTGAGTTCGGGCCAACCGCCGACCTGATCCTGGGAATCAATGACCCTGCCCGAATGCGCCTTCACGTCGCCCATCACCCGTTCATCAACGGCATCGCGTTTCAGCGAGGCCCCCGCGCGGGCCAGCACCAATTTCAGGGCCTTTTCGGCGCTTTGGGTACGGGGCAGGGCGCTGCCCGTCTCGAAGGGTTGGCCGACTTTCCACGTGTCCACGTTTCCGTCATAACGGTACTTCGTTCCCGGTGCGTTGAGCCATCGCTTAAAATCGAGCGCGGCGTAGTTGTCGGAGCTGAGGTCCTTGCGCCCCTCGAACACGTTACCGCTCATGTATCCATGGGCGGCCAGGGGCAGTTCGGACTTCATCGCAATGGGAAGCGCGGCGGGATCGGTCTCCGGGCCGGGACGGAAGTAGTTGTTGACAATGTTAACCTGGCTGTCGCAGACGTTGGCCGTGCCGGTCCAGTTGTATATGACGTTGTTGCGAAAGTCGATGACCCACTGCGGGGCGACGGTCCCGCCCCCCAGGGTGGGATGGCGATCCCGGCAGGTGGCGAAGAGGTTGTGATGCACGCTCAGGTTG
>CAIXUF010000411.1 GCA_903922535.1 Candidatus Hydrogenedentota bacterium | reverse complement strand
TCTGGGTGACCAACGGCGTCTATGCCACCGGCGGCGCCCCCAACGGCTCCCCCGCGATGAGCAACCGCGTGTGCATTACCAGTGACATCACCTTGCAAAGCGTGAACGGTCCGTCGGTCACGGTCATCAAGGGCGCGGCAGATGCCGCCACCGGTGGTCTGGGCACGAACGCGACGCGGTGTGTCTTCATGTCCGCCGGTTCGATTAACGGTTTCACGCTCACCAACGGCTATACGCGCACCGACGCCGACTGGAACACCCAGCAGGGCGGCGGCGGGGCGCTGCTGCGAGGCGGCAGCATCTCCAACTGCGTCGTGACCGGCTGTTTCGCCTCGCATTTTGCCGGCGGGCTGGACCTTTTCGGTGGCGATGCGTGGAATTGCCTCATCGTCGGCAATTCGTCCTACGACGGCGGCGGCCTGGTCTTGCAGGGCAGCCAGGCGTTCAACTGTCTGGTTCGCAACAACCGGGCCAGCAACCGGGGCGGCGGCGTCTTCTTCTGGCAGAGCGGCACGCTGGGCAACTGCACGGTGGCGGGCAATTCCGCCACCAACGCGGGCGGCGGCGCGTACTTCTACCAGGGCGGCGTGAGCCACAACACCATCCTCTACTTCAACACCACCAATGGCGTGGCCAACAACTGGACGACCAATGCCGGCGGCCAGTTTACCTACTGCTGCTTGACCCCCAATCCCGGCGGCTCCGGCAACCTCACCAGCGACCCGGTGTTCGTCAACGCCGCCACAGGTGACTATCGCCTCCAGCCAGCCTCACCTTGCGTGGACGCCGGCACCAACCAAACCTGGATGACCACCGCCACGGACCTCGCGGGCCTGCCGCGCGTGCTGGGCGTCCGCGTGGACATGGGAGCCTACGAGTATGTCGGCGCGCCTGCGGTGGAAATCACCACGGCCAACGCCACGGTCTCCAACGCCACGACCAACTACACGATAGCGGGCACGAACAACGCCTGGGTGGTGGGCACGTTGGTCTGGACCAACTCCGCCGCCGCGGTCGGTGGTGCCTTGTCCGCCGCTTCCCCGTGGTCCATCGCCGGAATCGCTCTGGCTCCCGGCCCCAATTCCATCACCGTGACAGGCACAAACAGCGTTGGCGCGACCGCCAGCGACACCGTGACCATCACGCGCGACCCCAATGCCGGCCCCGGTTCGCCCGTGCATTATGTCGCGCTGGACAGTCCGGCCGCCGCTTGGCCGTACACGAATTGGACTTCAGCCGCCCACACGCTTCAGGATGCCGTGGATACTGCCGACACCGGAGACACGGTGCTTGTCAGCAACGGCGTCTACTCGGTGGGCGGGAAAGTGACACCGGGCGAGACTTTGTTCAACCGTGTCGTCATCACGGCCAACCTCACGGTGCAGAGTCTCAACGGCCCGACCAACACCTTCATCGTGGGGGCCGGCCCGCGGGGGGCAAGCGCCGTTCGCGGTGCCTATCTGTCCGCAGGCGTGCTCTCCGGTTTCACGCTGACCAACGGCAACACCATGACCAGCAGCACCGGCTCTGACTGGCTTTTTGATAGGTGTGGCGGCGGGGCGTTTTTCAATAGCGGTGGAAGCCTCTCCAACTGCATCGTTACCGGCTCCTCCGCAGCCGAAGGCGGCGGCGGGGTGTATCTGCACGAAAACGGGGTAATGAACAACTGTACCATTCAGGGCAACAGTTCCTGGGGGGGCTCGCAGGGACTTAGCGGCGGCGGGGTTTGTATCCAGGATAATGGCACGCTGAACCACTGCCTGATCAGCGACAATACGGCCATCAAGAGCACGGCGGGCGGTGGCGTGGGCGGCGGAGTGATGATGCAATACGGCGGGGACTTGAATAATTGCATCATCAGCAATAATTCGGCGTCGCGCAATGGCGGCGGTGGGGTAGAGCTGGTCGCGGGCGGGCAGTTGAATAACAGCACGATCTGCCACAACACAACCAGCGGGGGTGGCGGCGGCGTGCAGTTCGAATTCAACGGCGGAGCGGTGAACAACTGCCTGGTTTACGCGAATAGCGCCGGCGATTCGGGCGGCGGGGCCCAACTGAAACGTGGCGGGGTGATGAACAACTGCACTCTTGGCGGAAACACCAGTACGCTTTCCTCCGAGGAT
>CAIXUF010000410.1 GCA_903922535.1 Candidatus Hydrogenedentota bacterium | reverse complement strand
GGCAAGCACCACGGTGTCCACGCCGCGCTCCCGGAGCATCGCGATGCAGCGCTGCTCGGCCTCGCCGTCCAGCTTGGTTTTGAAGGGGGCGCAGTCGAGCCACGCGCAGGGGACGCCGTGCCTGCGGGCGCGGTCAAGGATCTTCGCGTCCGGAACGTCCGACAGCACCAGACTCAGTTCGGCGTTCAGCGTGCCGTCACGGATCGCATCCAGAACCGACTGCATGTTTGAGCCAGAGCCGGAGCCCAGCACGCCGATTCGCAAGGGGTTCGAAGAGGTGTTCATGGGCGGAAGGTTAATACATCGAGCGTTGAGGGCCAAGAAAAAAACGACCGGCGGCGATGAGGCCGCCGGTCGAGATGCAACGCGCTTTTCCAGCGGCGCTATTTCTTCAGGGCGCCATCGAGCTTCTTCTGCAGATCAGTGGCGGTCTTATCGGTGTCTTTCTTGGCGTCCTTGGACGCTTTCTCAGCCGATGAGATGGCCTTGTCGGCCTGGGTTCCCGGCGTCTCCTTTTTCTTGCAGCCGGTGAAGGCGACCGCGACAACAGCTACCATGGCAACAATGACCAAACGTTTCATTCTAATCCTCCTCATAATTCATGTGACATACACAACATGCGAGTCCGATAACCCACGGCATTAAAATAGCAAAAAGTCTATTCTTGAACAAGACCGTTATCGCGCGACATTCGCGTGAAGAAGTCAGGGAAGCGGCTCAAGTGTGACGTTCCTGAACTCGATCGGCCCGCCTTCGCTCTGGAGGCAGATCTGTCCGGCATCGGCATAGGCGTCTTTGCCCGTGTTCTGCTGCACGCCGTTGACGCTCGAGGCAATCGTATTGCCCTTGACGGTGATGTCCACGCTGTTCCACTCCCCGTCAGGCTTCTCCGAGGATTCGGCCTGTTTCTTGACCGTGCGGTTCTTGGAGTTGTCTAGGCCGTTGAGCGTGGCTTTTGAGAGCAGCACGAAGTCGCCCGCGCTGCCCTTCTTGAGCTGTGTCTCGATCGCTTTGGGCAGGAAATAAGTGTCCGGTCCTGTTTTGAACACGAAGATGCCGCTGTTCAACTGCGCCGCCTGACCATACCAGCGGTACTCGACATGCAGTTTGAAATCCGCATAAACCTGCTGGGTCATCAGATAGCCGAAAGGCTTGCCGGTGCAGCGGATCAGGCCGTTGGTCACGGTCCAGGTGATGTCCGGGCTGCTGCCGGGTTCGGGCGTGATGTACTTGGCCCACCCCGTGAAATCCTTGCCGTTGAAAAGGCTGATTTTCTGCGCGGGGCGCACGGGCTCGGTTTTGACATTCAACTCGGCGGCGGAGAGGGTAAGCGCGCAGGCCAAAGACAGGCCGGTTATAAGCGTTTTCATGGCGTTTCCTTTGATTGTGTGGCTTCAGTAAAGCAAAAAAATGGTGCCGTGTCGAATGTTAAGCCAGAGGTCTTCATCCTTGTCCTGCCGTACGACGCCCGGCCCTGTGACCGTTATGTTGTCTGCCGCGAATGAGGTGGTGCGGGCGCCGCAATCGACCAGCTTGAACCAGATAGCGCTGCCCCGATAGGCCGTCGAATCGACCTCCAGCTTGGCGCCGGGCCTGATGATCAGCGCTCCGCTTGCCGTGAGCGCGCCGGGGCCGGACGCGCCCAGCTCGAAGCGCAGCGTGGACTGCGTGTTGTTGGTCAGCACGATGTCCCTCGCCGAACAGAAGCCGTTCGTGCCGATGACCAGCGTGCCTGTGCCATAGCGGCCGAGGTAGAGGTTCTCATTGGTCACCGTGAACCTGCCGCCGTCAATCCGAAGCGTGCCGATGCTCGCGTTTGTGAAGATGAAGGAGCTTGACGGCACATAGCCCAAATCGGCCGCCGTGAGCCCGCCGACATAGACCGGCTTGGCCGATTCGAACGTGCCGCCTGACAGGGTGTAGCTGCCGTATCCGCCGCCCCAGCCGACCGTCATCTGGAAGCAGGGCGCGGTGCCCACGCCCTGGCGCACCGTGCCGCCGGTCTGCCACACCAGCCCCGTCGCGCCCAGCCCAGCCCCCAAGATGAACTGCCCCGCGTTAGTCACCGTGCCGCCGCTGAAACGCACCTCGCTCCACGACGTGTTCCCGATCGTCCCCATCAAACCTAGCACAATGCCGTTCTGTTGCAAGCTGCTGTTCCACGGGCTGTGGGAGACGTCGAGCAGTCCGCCCGAAACGGTCATGTAGGCCCGCGCAGCCGCTCCCGCCGAACCGTCGCCCCGGCCCACAAGGACACCGTAACCCACCGACTTGCCGATGAGCAACTCGCCCGCGTTCAGGTAAAGCTCGCCCACGCCCCCCTTGCTTCCGGTCGCGCGGCACAGCGTCACGCCGGCTCCCGCGTCGACGCGTCCGCCGTCGATGTTCAGCACGCCCCGCCCGTTGTTCTGGTAGCCGCCCAGGTTCATCCCGTCTTGGCCGAGCATCTCCAGAAGGCCGCTGTCGCGCACGTTGACCGT
>CAIXUF010000409.1 GCA_903922535.1 Candidatus Hydrogenedentota bacterium | reverse complement strand
CCCGGGGGTAGACGCATCCACCGACTATATCCTCTCCACGTTGCCCAAGGACGACGCGGCCAAGCTGGCCGGCGACGACAAGGACCTCTCCCGCCTGGCCGAGGCCCTCAAGAGCGTCAAGCTCACCCAGCACGACAAGACGGACGTTCGCGTGCTGGAAAAGGTGCCGTTCGTCTCGGCCGAGGAGCCCACGGCCGTCGTTCTGGACACCAAGAAGGAAGCCATGGAAATGAGCATGGGCAAGGCGGTGCGGCACGTGTGCCTCCTGCTGGCCGTGCTGGACCCTGACAAGGACCCGCTGGCGCAACTGACGATCCTGCGCAGCGACGGCGTGCCGACCCGGGCCAAATTCACTTCCGGCGACAACTGCGGGCCCAGCGTGGGCAAGTGGGACGGCAAGGTCGAGGCCAAGCAGAAGGGCTTCACCGCCAAGATCGTCGCCGAGACCAAGACCAAGGACGGCACGCCCGTGCGGCTGTTCCTGGTGGACTGGCGGAACGACAACGAGTGGTACCCGGTGACGGACCTGAAGTTCAAGCTCCTGGCCCCCAAGACCAAGACCCGCTTTGTGCTGCTGGGCGTTACCAGCTACGGCGGCGTCAAACAGTAACCGTGTAGCATGGGCATCCTGCCCATGAGTGGCACGGGCATCTTGCCCGTGTCTTTGTTGTTGCTGTTGTTGCGTGAAAGAGAGTAAAGAAGAAGCAAAAGACCATGGGCAAGATGCCCATGGGACTCCCGCCGCGGCGGGCTACTTGTGCGAACACATTGAAAGGAAGCGAACATGACGATGACTCGGTTTCTTGCGGCACTAACGACCGCCTTGGCCATTGCGGCCGCCTCGGCAGGGGCGGCTACGTATTACGTCGCGCAGAACGATCCCAATGCCTCCGACCAGGCCGCCGGGACCGAAGCGGCGCCGTGGAAGACTATGACTCACGGCCTGGGCGGCATCCAGAGCGGCGACACGCTCTACGTCAAAAAGGGCGTCTACCGCGAGGAGATCATCCTCCCGCGAACGGCCTGGAACTGGGAAAACATCAACCGCCCCGCCTTCAAGGCCTCCGGAAAGAGCTACGCCGATATGACCAGCATCCTGGCCTTTCCCGGCGATGACGTGGCCATCAAGGGCAGCGACGTTGTGACCGACTGGAAGCCGTTCAAAGATAAAATCTATGTCCGCGAAAACTGGACGGTCAACACGCAACTGGTGGCCTGCGACGACAAGCTCCTGACCCAGGTTCACCCCACCATGCCCAAGATGCTCATGGACGTGCTGGACGAAAAGATCAAGAGGGACGGCGACGTGAAGGATATGACAGCAGGGTCGTTCTACTGCGACCAGGCGGGCAAAAAGCTTTACGTCTGGCTGGCCGACGGCAGCGACCCCGGCAAGCACGTCATGGAGGTCGGGGTGCGATGCTTCATCTTCTCGCTGGACGCGGACTACGTGCGGCTGTCCGGATTCCAGATGCGCCACGCTACGATCAGTTCCACGGTGAACTGGGCCAGCGTCAGTTTCAACGGCGCCAACAACATCATGGAAAAATGCGACATCACGGACACGGACTTCGTGGGCATAGGCGTCGGCGGGCAGTGCAACACGCTCATCAAGTGCAAGATCAACCATCACGGCGACAGCGGGCTCAACGGTTCGGGCTGGGGGCACCGGTTCATCGACTGCGAGACCTCCTACAACAACTACCGCCATTTCTCGATGGGCTGGCACGCCGGCGGCGTGAAGATCATCCCCTTTGCCCACGACATCCTGATGACCGGCCACCTCGCCGCCTACAACGAGGGCGATGGCAT
>CAIXUF010000408.1 GCA_903922535.1 Candidatus Hydrogenedentota bacterium | reverse complement strand
ACCCACGCCGACCCCACCTACCGCATGTACGACGTGGTGCATTACTGCGTGGCCAACATGCCCGGCGCGGTGCCGCACACCTCCACCATGGCGCTTACCAACGCCACGCTCGGTTACGGGCTCAAGATAGCCGACAAGGGCTTTGAACAGGCCGTCGCCCAGGACCCTGCGCTGCGGCGGGGCGTTAACACCCATGCGGGCAAGGTCACCCATTGCGCCGTGGCGGAGGCATTCGGAATGCCCTGCCACGAGTCTTGAAGAACTTTGGGGGCTTCTCCATGGCCGCACGGACGGTACGGACGGCATGGACTGTATGGACGAAACGGACGTTATGGGCGTTATGGACACTGTGGACACTGTGGACACTGTGCGTCCAGTAGTTCGCATGACCAAGAAACAGGCATTCTGTCCATATCGTCCATCCAGTCCATATCGTCCATACCGTCCATTCAGGTTCCTTTTCCAGATCGCATTGTCTTCCGGTATTCTCCGGCAACCCTGAGAAGAATTGCTGCGAGGCTATGCACCGTGGTGTGGCGCGTGCGATAATCACGCCATGAGAGAGCAGCATCGCAATACAACCCATCAGGTAGTTGTGGGCGGCGTTCCCGTCGGTGGCGGCGCGACCGTGGTGGTTCAGTCCATGACCAACACCGACACGGAGAACGCCAACGCAACGGCTGCGCAAATCCTGCAACTGGCCGCGGCGGGTTCGGAGTTGGTGCGCATTACCGTAAACACGCCCAAGGCCGCTGACGCGGTGCCGGAGATTGTGCGGCGCGTGCGCGACGGCGGTTCGGCTGTGCCCATCATCGGCGATTTTCACTACAACGGCCACAAACTGCTGACCCAGTGCCCAGGCTGCGCCGCCGCGCTGGACAAGTACCGCATCAACCCCGGCAATGTGGGCAGGGGCGTGGCGCGCGACGAGCAGTTTGCCACCATTTGCGGCGTGGCCCGCGACCTGAACAAGCCGGTGCGCATCGGCGTCAACATTGGCTCGCTCAATGAGGAACTGGTGGCGGAGAAGATGGCCGAGAATACCGGCCATGGACTTGGCAAGACTTCAGCGCAGGTGATGAACGAGTGCATGGTCATCTCGGCGCTGCAATCGACCGAACTGGCGCTGGAATGCGGCCTGCGGTCGGACCAGATTGTCATCTCCTGCAAGACCAGTCGGCCGATGGACCTGATCGACCTCTACCGTGACTTGGCCTCGAAAACGCGGCAGCCGCTGCATTTGGGACTGACCGAGGCGGGCATGGGCGTCAAGGGTATCACCTGGTCCGCCGCCGCCATGGGCGTGCTGCTGGCCGAGGGCATCGGCGACACCATCCGCGTCTCGCTCACGCCGACGCCCGGCGGGGATCGTTGCGAGGAGGTCTGTGCCGCGCAGGAACTGCTTCAGTCGCTTGATTTGCGCCAGTTTGCGCCCGGCATCACGGCCTGTCCCGGCTGCGGACGCACCAGCAGCGACACGTTCCAGCAGTTGACCCTCGACACGCAGGCCTACGTGCGCAGGCGCATGTCCGAATGGGCGAAGACTTTTCCCGGTGTGGAGGGGCTGCATATCGCTGTCATGGGCTGTATTGTCAACGGCCCGGGTGAGTCGCGCAGCGCCGACATCGGCATCAGCCTGCCCGGCAACGGCGAATCGCCCCATTGCCCCGTCTATACGGACGGACAGAAGATCGCCAGCCTCTCCGGTACACCGGCGGAAATTTCCACGCAGTTCCTCGGCATGCTGGAGCAGTATGTGCAGAAACGCTACGGCAAAGGCCAATAGCAACGTTTTTCCGGAACCACCGTCTTGCCATGCGGTCCGTTCGTGTCTTGTCCGTGCCAGTCCGTGCCCGTAAGTGTTGGTCCGTGATTCCCCTATACATCCTATGAGCCGGTGGGCGTGACTGTGGTATCCTTTGGTTGCGCGGCTGTCCGGTCGCGGACATTCGTCAACACACTACCCGGAGAACATCAGGCATGAAAGCGCACCGCGACATCCTGCATCTGGTCGAATCGACCCCCTTTGTGGACACCCACGAGCATTTGTGGGAGGAAAAGCACCGTGTGGACGCGCTGGCCAAAGGCCGCGACAGCGGCATGTGGCCGCCTGACATTGCCATGCTTCTGGGGCATTACGTCGATTCCGACCTGATTGTTGCCGGACTGCCGCCCAACGACATGGAGAAGGTGAAGGGCTACGATCTTAGTCCGAAAGAGAAGTGGGCACTGATCGCGCCCTTTTACAAGAAGACGCGCAACACAGGTTACCTGCGCTGTCTCCGCGAGTCGGTGCGCCGTCTCTATGGGGAACGGGACATCACCGCGGACAACGTGGAGAAGATATCCGGCCTCATCCGCGACGGCGTCCATCCCGGCTTCTACGAAACCATCCTGTGTGACGTGGCCCATATCGAATACTGCCAGGTGAACAGCCTTGAAACGCCGGTGTTGATGGAAACCGCCGACCCGGCACTGCTGGCGCAGGACATGAGTTTCGTGTCTTTTTGCGGGCCGGGCAACAAGGGCAAGCTGGGCAGGGCTGCCGGGATCGAGCCGGACACGCTCGACCACTGGCACGACATCATTGACTGGCATTTCGAGAAGTACGGTCCGCGCGCCATCGCGCTCAAGAACCAGATGGCCTACGGACGGCGCCTCGACTTCGAGCAGGTGTCCGCCAAGGATGCCGCGCCCCTCTTTGCCAGCCATGTGAAGGACGATGACAAGCTCACCCCCGCCGAGGAGAAGGCGCTTCAGGATCACCTGTTCCACTACTGCATGGGCAAGGCGGAAGAGTACAACCTGGTGGTGAAACTGCACACCGGTTACTACGCTGGGCAGGCCTCGATGCCGATGCACCGGCTGGCGGCCAACGCCGGCGACGTATGCGAACTGCTCAAGGCCCACCCGAAGGTGCGCTTTGATTTCTTCCACATCGGCTATCCCTGCCAGGACGAGTTCATCGCCGTGGCCAAACAGTGGCCAAACGCCTACCTGGACATGTGCTGGGCGTGGATAATCAATCCCGCCGCGTCCGTCCGTTTCCTCAAGGAGTTCCTGATGGCCGCGCCCGCAAACAAGTTGTTCAGTTTCGGTGGCGATTTCATGCCTGTCGAGATGGTGCCCGGCCATGCGGTTATCGCGCGGCAGGGCATCGCGCAGGCGATCACGGAACTGGTGGAGGACGGCTGGATGGACGACCAGGACGTGCCCGAAATTGTGGACCGCATCATGCGTGGCAACGCCCATGAAGTGTTTGACCAGCCGGGCAAAATGGCGGCGTGGCGTGCGGCGGGTTCGGCGGTGTCTAAATGAACCTCCGCAAAGCGATCGAAGACCTGTTGCCCCTTGTCGAAAAGCCGTCCCGCTACCTGGGTACCGAATGGAACACGGTCCACAAGGACTCTGCCGCGGTGCAACTGCGCCTGTGCTTGTTCTTTCCGGACCTGTATGAACTGGGCCTGGGCAATCTGGGCCTGCATATTCTCTATGCCATTCTGAACGGCATGGACGGCGTGTGGGCCGAACGGGCCTACACGCCCGCGCCGGACATGGAGAAGCTGCTGCGCGAGCGCGGCCTGCCGCTGTTCATGCACGAGTCGCGCGATCCTGTGGGTGCGGCCGATGCCGTAGGCTTTTCGCTCCAATCGGAACTCACCTTCGTCAATGTGCTCAACGCGATTGACTTGGCCGGGTTCCCCGTCCGCTCCGCCGACCGTGCCGAAGACGCGCCGCTGTTCTTCGCGGGCGGGCCCACCGCCTACAACCCGGAGCCGCTTGCGCCGTTCCTTGATTTCGTCGTGATCGGCGACGGCGAAGAAGTCATCGTGGACATCGCCAACGCGCTGCTGCCCCTGCGCGGCGCGCCGCGTGCGAAGCGGCTGGAGGCCGTGGCTGCGATTCCGGGTGTGTATGTGCCCGCGCTGCATCCTGTCGAAATGGTCGACGGCGTGCCGATGGCCGACTCGCACGCGCGGGTCACACGGCGTGTCGCGCGCGATCTTAACGCCACGCTCTTTCCGGCGCGGCCGATTGTGCCGTTCACACAACTTGTGCACGACGGCGCCGGCATTGAGGTGCTGCGCGGCTGCACGCAGGGCTGCCGTTTCTGCCACGCGGGCATGGCCAACCGTCCCGTGCGCGAGCGCACGGTGGAGACCGTGGGAAGCCTGCTCAACGCCGCACTGGACAGCTCCGGCCTGGACGCGGCGACGCTGGTGTCGCTGTCCACCTGTGATCACTCGCGTGCGGGTGCGCTGGTGCGCCATGCGGCGTCCATGGCCCATCCGCGCGGTGTGTCCGTGTCGCTGCCGTCGCTGCGGCTCGACTCTTTCTCAGTAGAGCTGGCCGACCTTGTGTCGGGTGTGCGGCGCAGCGGCCTCACCTTCGCGCCCGAGGCGGCCACGCCCCGGCTGCGCGCCGTCATTAACAAGGCCATTCCCGACGAGGAACTTATCGGCATGGCCGAAGAGGCCTTCCGCCGCGGCTGGGAGCACGTGAAGACCTATTTCATGATCGGCCTGCCCACCGAGCGCGACGAGGACGTGCAGGCAATAGCGGATTTGTGCCTGCGCACACTGCAGGCAGGCCGGGACATTCGCCGCAGCGCCATGGTGCGCACGGGCGTGTCCACTTTCGTGCCCAAGGCGCACACGCCCTTCCAGTGGGCGCGCCAGATTTCCATCGACGAGACGGTGACGAAGCAGCGCATGCTCGCCGACACCTTCCGTCCGAACCGCGGCATCAAGTTCGGCCGGCACAATCCTGCGGCGTCCTTCATTGAGGGGCTTATCAGCCGCGGCGACCGGCGTGCCGCCGATCTGATCGAGCGCGCATGGCGCTTGGGCGCGGGCTTTGAAACGTGGGACGAGAAGCTCGATATAGCGCCGTGGATGAAGGCCATCGAGGAAACCGGCTTTGACGCCGGGGCGGCGCTGCGCGAGCGGGTGCCCGGCGAGCGGCTGCCCTGGGACCACATTGACACGCTTGT
>CAIXUF010000407.1 GCA_903922535.1 Candidatus Hydrogenedentota bacterium | reverse complement strand
TGGCATTTCAAGAACTGGAGCGGCGATCTCAGCGGCTCAACAAGTCCCGCCTCCATCACCATGAGCGGCAACAAATCGGTGACCGCCGTTTTCGAGCAGGACCAGCAGAACTACACCCTGACAACGGCGGTTTCCGGTACGGGAACCATTGACCCCGCTGCGGGCACGCACTCCTACGCTTCCGGCACCCCCGTTACAGTCACCGCGACAGCGGGCAACGGCTGGCATTTTGACCACTGGACCGGCGATCTGACCGGAGGCGCCAACCCGGCGACGATTACCATGGATGCGACCAGATCTGTAACGGCCGTGTTTGTGCAGCAATTCACGCTGTCGACCACGGTAACCGGCCAGGGCTCGGTGGGGCTCAATCCAAGCGGGGGAACGTACAACTCCGGCACTTCGGTGACGGTGACGGCGACGGCGCTGTCCGGCTGGAAATTCGACCACTGGACGGGCGACCTCACCGGCAGCACCAACCCGGCGACGGTTACCATGAGTGCCGACAAGTCCGTCACGGCCGTCTTCATCCAGCAGTTCACGCTGGGGACCGCCGTCACCGGCCAGGGTTCGGTAGTGCTCAACCCAAGCGGGGGAACGTACAGCGCGGGCACCTTGGTGACGGTCACCGCAGTGGGAACGTCCGGCTGGCACTTGGATCACTGGACGGGCGACCTTGCCGGAAACACCAACCCGGCCACAGTCACCATGACGGCCAACAAGTCCGTCACGGCCGTGTTCACACAAAACACAATAACGCGGACGCTGACCATGGTGGTTTCGGGCTCCGGCAACACGACTCCGGACGAGGGTGCCCACGACTACAACGACGGCGAGTCAGTTGTTGTGAGCGCGACGACGGGCACGCCCGGTTACAAGTTTGACCACTGGTCGGGCGACCTCACGGGGTCGACCAATCCAACCTCGATCCTGATGAATGGGAACAAGACGGTGACCGCGGTGTTTGTGCAGGTTCCCGTGCGCACGCTTGCCGTCACGATTCAGGGGAACGGAACGGTCAACATAGACCCGTACAACGTCACGGGGAATTACTCGGACGGCACGGTGATAACGCTGACGCCTCATCCAAACGGCTCCCTGTTTGACCACTGGGAGGGCGACCTGACGGGCAACGACAATCCCGCCACGATCACGATGGACGCAGACAAGTCCGTCACGGCCGTCTTCACGCCGGCCAGTTACACGCTGACAATCGACGTCCAGGGAAGCGGCGGCATGGACCTGAGCGTGGGGCCGCACACGTATCCCGCAGGCCAGACGGCCACCATCACGGCAAACCCCGCCACGGGCTGGCATTTGGATCACTGGAGCGGCGACCTCAGCGGCAACGCCAACCCGGCCTCGATCCTGATGGATGGGGACAAATCCGTCACGGCGGTGTTCGTGGAGGACACGGCGAACTACACGCTGACCGTTGCCGTACAGGGCAACGGGACGATGGACCCGGGTGTCGGCACGCATGACTATCCGGCGGGAACAAGCGTGCCGCTGACGGCAACGGCGGACCCGGGCTGGTACATGTATCACTGGCTGGGCGACATGCCGAGTGACAACACGAACCCGACCTCAATCATCATGGATGGCGACAAGACGGTTACGGCATGGTTTGGGCAGGCGGCCACGGTGTGGAACGTGCAGATGATGCAAATCGGCGAGGGCACGGTGTTCCCGGGCCTTGGCATGCACCAATACCCCGACACTGCGGCCATTGAATTCAGCGCCGTACCGGTCTCGGGCTGGTTCTTCGACCATTGGGAGGGCGGAATTCCGCCCAAGAAGAACCCCTACGAGATCTCGGATGGCATCGTCTCGAACATGACCATCACCGCCGTGTTTACCCAGGGAACTCCCCAAATACTGAACATGGCCATTGTCGGCCAGGGAACAACCGATCCGCCGGAAGGAGACAACTTCTATGCGGACGGAACCGTGGTGACCATCACTGCGACAGGCGCAACAGGATGGCAGTTCGATCACTGGAGCGAGGACCTTTCAGGCAACACCAACCCAACGTCCGTCACGATGAATATGGGCCACAACGTGGTCGCCGTGTTCGTGTCGAATGTCCAGCACACGCTGACCGTGACCGGGCAGGGCAGCGGCGGTCTGAGTCCGGGCACCGGAACGTACTCCGGAGGACAGACCGTCTCTCTGACGGCCACGGCGGACACGGGGTGGCATTTCGATCATTGGGCGGGGGATCTTACGGGCAGCGCCAATCCCGCGTCAGTCACCATGAACAATGATATGTCGATCACCGGCGTCTTCATGCTCGATACGGACAAGCGCAAGCTCACGATCTCCACATTCCAAAATGGCGGTTCGGTTGGAACAACCGATCCCGCACCGGGCGAGTACTTCTATCCGCTGAATTCGGAGGTCACCGTCTCGGACCTGCCGGAGACGGGCTCTCATCTCATACGGTGGGAGATGGATAACATCCCAGACACGCTGCCTCACACCGACACGGTCACCCTGACGATGAACAGAGACATCACATTGAAAGCCGTTTTCGACCTCAGTCTTCAGACTTACACCCTCACAACGGGGCTGTACAATATGGGCACGGCCGCGAATTTCCCCACCGGCTCCACGACCTACCCGCAGGGGACATCGGTGCAGCTTACCGCAACGGATGACGATCAGTACGGGCAGTTGGAGTTTGACTGCTGGACCGGCGACATTACGGGCACCCAGAATCCGACGACCGTCGTGATGAACAGGGATATAAAAGTACTCGCGAATTTTGTTGAAAAATGGCAGGTCGCCCCGAACGTAAACTTCGACTTGGTTGTTGCGGCAGGGCAGGGCACACTCGATCCGGCGGCCGGTCATCACCACAACTTCTGCCGCGCTGAAACGCTTCTTACAGTAACGGCAACGCCGGCTCCAGGCTGGCGTTTTCAAAAATGGACGACGGAATGCGGCTCGTTCGTGATACCGCCGGGGCTCGTTGTGGTTCCCACGCTTACTTGTCCGGTGAATAACAATTATGTCATGTCAGCATATTTTACCGAGGCAGACAAGGTTGCGTGCCTCGTCAAAATCAGTGCAGTCGACCCATCCTGCGCAGTCAACGGCAATACAAGTGATTTTAGAGTGACGGCGACCCGCGGCGAAACAGTCTCGCTCACGGCAACGTGTTTGCCTGCGTATAGATTCGTCCGCTGGGATCAAGAACTCTTGGATGGCAGCCGGGTGCTCCTGAGCAAAACGAATCCGCTTCAATTGCTTATGAACGACGACAAGACCGTGCACGCCTTGTTCGGATCCACTTCGAGCTTAACTCTCACTGTCTGGGCATTCGGCAGCGGCACGATTGATCCCCCCCCGGGAGATCATGCCTATCTGTCTGGCGACACGGTTCCGGTGACCGTGACGCCGGCCACTGGCTGGACCGTGGCCGCCAACAGCCCGCTGCCGGCCGGAACGACGAATGTCCCGATGAATTCCGACACGTCCACGGGAGCCATCTTTGTCCCGGCGGTGAATGACCCGGAAATGGTGTACGTGAGCGGCGAGAAGTTCACGATGGGCACGAGCTTGCCTGGAAGTGACCTTGCCAACACGCACCCCGCGCACGACGTGACGCTCGGCATGTACTTCATCGGGAAGTATGAGATTACCTGCGCGCAGTACGCGCAAATGCTGAACTACGCGCAGGGCAAGGGGTACCTGCAGGATGCGGGCGGCGCGAAGTACTCGATGAGCACGGGCGGCGACATCTATGTGGCCGGGAAGCTGGCGCTTTGGATGCCGAAGAGCATCGTGATTTCCGCCGGCCAGTTTGTGGCGTACACGGGAGGCGTTGGCAACTATGTGAACAATCCGATCCAAACGTTGAGCTGGTACGGCGCGGCGGCGTACTGCAACTGGCTCAGCGAGAGCAACGGGCTGACGCCGCGGTATGACACTGGCACATGGGCGCTCAAATCGGAGAACGGTTACCGGCTGCCGACGGAAGCCGAATGGGACCACGCCGCCGGGTGGAATACAGTCATTCCATTTTCTCTGACTTACCGCTGGCTCTACGCGATTGACACATGGCCGAATAACACCCTCACCGCCGCCAATTGCAACTACGGCATGAACTATGGGTTCGTGAAGCCCGTGGGCAGCTACAGCGGTTGGACCAGTCCATGGGGCTGCTATGACATGAGCGGCAACGCCGAGGAATGGTGCCATGACTTCTTTGCGTCCTATCCGTCAACGGCGCAGACCAATCCGTTCGGACCGTCCACGGGCACGGACCGCGTCATCCGGGGCGGGGATTCCAGGTCGAGTGAAATCGAGTGCCGCACGTACTGGCGGAGCGGATTCCCGCCGGACCTGTTCTCATCGAAGGAGCTCGGTTTCCGGATCGCGCTCGGCGCGCCGCCGGTGAATTGAGAAGTCAGAATTCAGAATTCAGGAGTCAGTATTTCGGAACGAGACAAAGAACCGGAAGATGGAAGATGATGCCGGGAGGGCGAAAACATTCGCCCTCCTGTCCCTTCTTTGAGAATGTAGGACAGCCGCTTCGGCTGTCAACATGCAACGAATACCCAAAAGACAACAGGCGAGTACGCCTGTCCCGTTTTTTTCAGACCAACTTCCACGAATAAGAATCCGATACCACAATCACGATTGATCGCGCCACACCACGATCCACAGCTAATAATTCGAGTTTCCCGCATATGGCCTCGGTGCCGGTCCCAGGGGGTTGATTTTACTGGTTTTTCCGCCATCTGTGCGGCGCAATTGTTTTGTTTGACATATCACGGCTATCTTAATAAGATATTGCCATGAGAACAAAGACGCCGCTTCAGGGAAAAACGCCGTTTGCCTTCGACCTCAAACCGATGGAGGGGATGCTGACCGCGCGGGCGGGGACTGCATGCAGGACATCGAGTCGCTGCGCCGGGACAGCGGTGTGTCCAAGATGCTGGGATATTCCGTGCCAAGCCAGCGGTGTGTGGCGGATTTTCTGGAGGCGTTTCACGATCCGCGCAGGGTGGAGCAGGCGCAGCGGCAGGAGCGCTTGTCCCTTATTCCGGAAGAGACGGTCGCGCTTTGGGGACTGGGTCTTGCGGCGCGCGGCGTCGTGCTGGCCATTGCGGGGCTGTCAAAGCAGCCCCAGACGCGGGCGACGGTGGACCAGGACGCGACGATTGTCGAGAGCCCCAAGCGCGAGGCGCAGCGGACCTATGAGGGGACGCGGGGCTGTCAGCCGATGGTGGCGGTGTGGGCGGAGACGGAGTATTATTTCCGGGGCGACTCGGCGTGCCACGAAAGCGGGCTGTTGAACTGGCTGCGCGACCCGGAACGGGACGGCGGCCCGAAGGGACCCATCGGGTTTGCCGTGAGTGCGCGGAT